>CASBQJ010000586.1 GCA_949127705.1 Synechococcales cyanobacterium PMM_0085 | reverse complement strand
GATACTGGCTACAGCGTTAAGGTCAGAACCACTGACCAGGGCGGCTTATTCTACTATGAAGTCGTCACTATTGATGTCACCAACGTCAACGAAGCTCCCGATGCCATTAACGACAGCTTCTTGGGCAACCAGACTACCTTATTGACCATCCCGGTCACGTCTCTGCTGGCCAACGATACTGACCCCGATGTGGGGACGGTGCTGCGCGTCTCAGCCGTAGCCAGTGCAGTGGGCGGCAGTGTTGCACTCAACACCAATGGCACCCCGGCTAACTTTGCCGATGACGTTGTCACCTTTACCCCCACCGCCACCTTCAGCGGCACCGCCAGCTTTGTCTATACCCTGAGTGATGGTAGCTTAACGGATACGGCTACTGTTTCCATTGCCGTGGGCAGAACCCAAACCGGTGGCAGTAACAACGACACGATTAATGGCACCCCCGGCAACGACATCTTTAACGGCGGCAATGGTCAAGATGTTTTGAACGGATTGGCAGGTAACGACCGACTGGATGGCGGCGAGGGAGACGATCGCCTCGACGGTGGAGCGGATAATGACACGCTCCTGGGTGGTGCTGGACAAGATACTTTATTGGGTGGCAACGGACTCGACACGTTGAATGGGGGCAGCGGCGACGATCGCCTAGAAGGGGGAGCTGACAATGACACCCTCAACGGCAACGATGGCAACGACCGCCTGTTTGGCAATGCGGGCAGTGATTTGCTGACTGGGGGCAATGGCGACGATCGCCTGCTGGGTGGGTTAGGCAATGACACGCTGACGGGTGGCAATAACAATGACACCTTTACCTTGGCCGCAGGCTCCGGTACCGATACAATAACGGACTTTATCGACAACAGCGATCGCATCGGTCTAACCGCAGGATTGGTGTTTGCCCAACTCACCATTAGCGCCGGAACCGGGGGCAATGTGGGCAACACGCTGATTACCCGCACCAGCACCAATGAGGTGTTGGCGATCTTGACAGGGATTCAGTCGAACAAGATTACCAGCAGTGATTTTGTCACCGTGTAATTTGAGTCTTCTGAAACGAACGTAAACCTAGCGGGCGATCGCGTTCATCTAGAGCGGGCGATCGCCCAATCAGTTCGCCCTACCCTTGAGGAAAACAATCCGCTGCTATCCATCCCATCTGCTTGGCCTGTAGCTGGTTTTGGGCAGCGGGATGCCTGGAAGGAACAAGTGTAGATTCATTCATCACCCTGTGCCACAACACTCGATCAGCTCTGGTGGAAATACCTGTTACGGTAACCGCTTGGCCATTGAGCACCACTCCCAAACTGGCAGCGGGCGTACGAACCGGATCGGCTTGAAAAATACACCCAGCGTATCCAGGCAATTGGACAATAGCAGTTTGGCCGTTCGGGAATGGGCTGGGGCGGTTTGGGCTAACCTGTGGGGCGATCGCGGTTTGTGGTTGTGGCAGCAAGGGGTTGGAATTGCCAGCTTGCGGCCCTACTCTAAGGCTGAGAGCCGAGGCAGGCTCAGGCAGTGGAACAGGGCCTTGCAGCAACCGGATAACCCCCAGGGCAAACGGTGCAATCAATAGCAATGTCAAAATGAGGCCAATCGTATCGTTTGAGGGCGGTGGTTCGGGAGGCTCTTCCTGAACCCATCGCAGTTCAAGATATGTTCGATCTGCCAGCTTCAAAGAATCAGATTTCGACATGGAGCACCTCATTGGGGAGTGACGATAGAGCAGTGTGAGCTTAAGTCCTGGGTCAAAGCCAAACGCAGAACATAGACAGTGCCGCTAGATCGATCGGGACAGGAGTGGGTTCAACAGATAGCGTGATGTTGTAGCGACCGACGACATAAACCACCTGGCCAGGTTGCAGAGACTCGCCGCTCAAGCAACGGGCTAGCCAGGACGTAGCTTGAAACTGGACTCGACCCGTTCTTCCTGGCTCAATTGCTTCAACTACAGTGGCTTGATTGTCAATCTGCGTCGCATCCATACAGGTTTTGACAAATCGACGTAACCCGGTTTTTAGCTTCAACATGAGAGGGTCTCCTGGTGGATTGAATTAGGACGTTGGCATAGGTAAAAAGTCGTGTTCAAAAAAGAATGTGCAACCCATCTGGTTGATACATTCAATCTATTTGGATCGCTGAAAGGTTTCAATTCAGGCGACTTCAGGGAACTTCAGTTCGTAAAAACCTGAGTTCGGCAAAACTCAGCAACGTTCAGGCTGAGGTGAATGATTGTTGCTAGCGCCAATCAGGATATGCGTGTCGGCAGCGGATCTACGCTTGTGCCTTGAATCTTTGGAGTGGGGGCGATCGCCATAAAACCTTGGAAAAAGTTAAATATTCCCTAAGTTCAGCAAACTTCAGCAAAGTTCAGCGAAATTCAGCCTTACACTAAATTGCTAAGGGATGCATTTCTAGTAACAAAATACCTATGAACGCTGAGGATGCGCTGAGATGGGTTGAAGAGGTGCTATTTCAAAAAGGGAAGCAGCTCTCGGATCTGGAACGAATTGTATTTTTAGGGTCTTGGGATGGCAAAGATTACGACGAGATCCATCAAGACTGCGGATTCCGCTGTTCACTCGACCACTTAAAACGCAATGTCGGCTATCAACTGTGGAAACGTTTGACTAAGGTATTGGGGCAGAAGGTCTTAAAAAATACCTTGCAAGGCCGCGTCATGCAGGCACGGCAGCAATGGCAGAACTCTCAGGGCGGCACCCGTGCGGGCGACGCTGAACCTGACAGCGCCACACTCAGCAGCTCGCCAGATCATGCATCGGCCTACAGGTCTGAACAGCCCAACGCTCTACCTGCCAACCAACCGGATGAGCGGATGCTGCCGGAACCTGACGTGGATTGGGGAGACGCACCCTTAGCCAGACCCTTCTATGGCTGCACCCACACTCTGAATCTGCTGGGCAACAAGATTCGGGTCAACTTGTGCCGGCTAATTTCCCTCTACGGCATCAGCGGCATCGGCAAAACAGCGCTCACGCTTCAGCTCGCACGGCAAGTGAAGGATCAGTTTGAATTTGTGATTTGGCGATCGCTCCACCATGCTCCACCCCTAGCCGATTTGCTGGCCGATTTGAACCGCCACTTCTCGAAGCAGCAAGCCAGCAGCAGCGACTTAAGCCAGTTCATGCACTACATGGTGAACCATCGCTGTCTGGTGATTCTAGATGGCCTAGAGGCAGTGCTGGGCGCAGGAGTGCATGACAGCTCCTATCAAGAGGGCTACGAAGATTATGACGAACTGCTGCGCCAAGTCGGCATAACGTCTCATGAAAGCTGTTTGATTGTGATCGGGCGGGAAAACCCTAAGGCCATCAGTGAGATGGGCGACAATCCCCAAGCGGCTTACTACACAAGTTTGTCGGGGCTAGGAGTCACTGAAGCCAAAGAATTATTTACGGCTAGAGGCTGCGGCGGCTCCGATCGGGAGTGGCGAGAACTGATCCGCCGCTATTGGGGACACCCATTGGTGTTGAATGCGATCGCCACAGATGTCCGAGACATGTTTCAGGGCAATACAGATGGGTTTCTGCAGCAGGTTAGCCCCATTATTCCTGAAACCCTTTGGCCTCGGTTAGACCAACAGTTGGAGCGATTATCCCAAACAGAACAGCGGGTAGTGCACTGCTTGCAAGCCACCGGTGATCCGGTTTCGATCGCGGCTCTCCAAACGGCGCTAAAGCCACAGATGTCTGAAGCGGAACTAATGCCGGTGCTGCGATCGCTGATGCGCCGAGCTTTGATTGAGGCGAATACACCGGGCTATACGCTGCAACGGCTAGTAATGGAGTATTTACAAAAGTTTCAGAGAAAAAATGAATAAATTGCGTTGACAGGAATGATATCTTTTTGTAATATCATTTTATGCGATATCAAATTTCGGCCAACGATAAGCATTTAGTTCGACGGCTGGGCTGAGCCAATCAGGTTTAAGGGTTAAACGTTGCGGGTCAAGGCGGCGATGTATGGGCGATCGCCACTTGATGCAGGTTTTGAGACCGGTTCAAAATTGATTGCTTTTGTCTGCGATCGCGTTGCTATATTGTCCTGATTTGGTGCGTCACTTCTCCCCTATGCCTTACTTCTATCGAGATTTCACGACTGATGCCAGCTATCTGTACGCCCATCTTGAAGCGTTGCGAGAAACTGCTCTCGCTGATGACCTATTAAATCGGTTTAAGGCGCTATTTGTTGAGGGCGATCGCTATCCCGAGTCCGAGGTTTTGCAAACGCTGCATCGCATGCTGGCGTCTGATTGGATCGAGCAAGAATTTGACAATGTTTTCAATCGCTGCTGCTACATTTTGATCAATTACTGGTGGCTAAAGCGTAGCTGGGAACTCACGTCTAGATTGATTCAGTTGATTGAAACAGCGGCCGATCAACCTGCTGCCTCTGGCCAAAATATAGATCTCAGAAACCGCCTGACGCGATTTACTCGATCGCCAAAATATCAGCTTCTACGAGATTGTGAGCAGGTTGTCACGTTCATTCCGCACGGCAGTGCGGCTGGCGTTGAAGTGATTGGCGGGCTGATATCTCAATATCCCTATCTCTACCCCTACTATCTGCGAGAATGGAACAACAGCGGCGACTCTGGCCAGCAGGCGCTTGATGCCCTGAAGCATGCGCGGGAGCAGGAATTTGAGCGCTCCTTGTACGGCTATGCTAAAGGGGTTCGCCGCGAACAACATGCCGCCCATCAAGGCATAATTCTGCCCCATCAAAAGCCAACGTCTTTATCCGATCAGAGCTTGCAGGCGGCCATCCGAGCTTTTTCTGGCAAGTCAGAAGGGCACCATACCTATCAAGATACGGCGAAGCAAACCTTAGTTAAGCTAGAGCAGGTTGCTAATCATCGAGCGGCTAAACACTGCATTAACGATTACCTGGCCAAATCGATTCAGCACACCTCCAATCCAACCTACGGCGATCGCAAATTTAATCAATGGCTGGGCAAGCAGCTAGACAATAGCTGCCTCGGCCGAGAGCATACTAAAATGAATATTGGCCTGTTGATGAACACTTGCCGCGATCTAATTGATGCTCTAATTGCGCCGCCCTCGCGCAGTTTTGAGAATCATCTAATGTTTACCGACCTAATTGCCAATTTAGAGGCCACATTTGCCATGGGGTTTGTGCTAAAAATTGTGCTGCTGTGCCAGAGGTTTGGAGATAACCTCAAAGCAATCCGAGAACATGTAGCTGCTCGCTTAGCTGACTTGTTCAAAGATTATGAATCTTACAGTCCAGACGATTTGAAGTGGTTGGTTGAATGCTTAGATAACTGGTTAATTGCCTCCACGGTTCAATTTGGCCGCTGGGAGCCATCAGTCTGGACATCACTAATCGGCAGCTAACGCTCAGCGGTGTGGCATGACTTAATGCCTCAGCCCTCACACCTACCCCCATCTCCCGCATAATGAGAAGGAACGCTTTACACTTCTTCAACAATGGCGAGAGACCTGCGGGGATTTCTAAAACAGCTTGAGCAGCGGGGGCAACTGCGGCGGATTAGCGCACTGGTAGATCCAAACTTGGAAATTGCGGAAATTGCCAACCGGATGTTGCAGAGTGGTGGCCCCGCCCTGCTGTTTGAGCAGGTGAAGGGCTCGCCCCATCCGGTGGCGGTGAATGTGATGGGGACGGTGGAGCGGGTCTGCTGGTCGATGAATATGGAGCAGCCGCAGGAGCTAGAAGCCCTGGGGAAAAAGCTGGCGCTGATCTACCAATTGCGTCCGCCCAAAAAGTTTGCCCAGGCGGTGGAACTGGGCAAGGTGCTGCTAGATGTGGCGCGCGCCAAACCCAGCCGCGATTTCTTGCCGCCCTGCCAGCAGGTGGTGCTTAAGGGTGATCAGGTCGATTTAACTCAGCTGCCGCTGCTGCGGGTATATCCCGGCGATGCCGATAAGGTGATTACGCTGGGGCTAATGATCACCAAGGATCCAGAGAGTAAGGCGGTGAATGTGGGTGTGTATCGGTTGCAGTTGCAGTCGAAAAACACGATGACGGTGCAGTGGTTGTCGGTGCGCGGACCCACGCGCCATTTGCGTAAGGCGGCGGAACGGGGGCAAAGCCTAGAGGTGGCGATCGCCATCGGCGTTGATCCATTGCTGATCATGGCGGCGGCTACCCCGTTGCCGATTGACCTATCGGAGTGGCTGTTTGCGGGGCTGTATGCGGGGGAAGGGATTCACCTGGCCAAGTGCAAAACGGTAGATCTAGACGTGCCCGCCGATGCCGAGATTGTGTTGGAAGGAACCATTACGCCAGGTGACGTGGGCGTAGACGGGCCAGCCGGCGATCACATGGGCTACTACGGCCCCTCCAATCCCAACGGGCCGCTGATTCGGTTTCAGTGCATGACCCACCGCAAAGATCCAATTTACATGACTACCTTTAGCGGTCGTCCGCCGAAGGAAGACGCCATGATGGCGCTGGCACTCAACCGAATTTACACGCCGATTTTGCGGCAGCAGGTGCCCGAAATTATTGACTTCTTCCTGCCGATGGAAGGGTTGAGCTACAAGGTAGCCGTGCTTTCGATTGACAAGGCATTTCCGGGGCAGGCGCGGCGGGCGGCGCTGGCGTTTTGGAGTGCGCTGCCGCAGTTTAGCTATACCAAATTTGTGATTGTGGTTGATAAAGACATCAACATCCGCGATCCGCGTCAGGTGGTGTGGTCGATTACTTCTAAGGTTGATCCGGTGCGGGATGTGTTCATTTTGCCCAATAACCCGTTCGACTCACTCGACTTTGCTACCGAAAAGCCAGGGTTGGGCAGCAAGATGGGGATCGATGCCACCACTAAGGTCTATCCAGAGAGCGATCGCCCTTGGGCAGCGCAACTGTCGCCCGATCCCGACACCGCCGCCATGGTCGATCGGCGTTGGGCAGAGTATGGCTTAGCCGACTTAAACCTGAACGAGGTGAACCCCAATTTGTTTGGCTACGATATGAAGTAAGAGCAATAGGTTTAGAGTATTAAGGTCTAGTTTTTATTTGGGTTAAACGACTTGATAGCGCTGTGGAGTATGCCATGCAAACGAAACCCCGTGCTTACACCCCTGATGAATATTTGGCACTAGAAGCAACAGCAGAATTCCGCAGCGAATATCATCAGGGAGAACTTATTCCCATGACGGGAGGTTCATTTAATCACAATGAGCTGGTGACTAACCTAACGGCTTTACTCAAGCCAGTCTTACGGCAACAGGGCTGTCGGTTTTATTCCAGCGATGTGCGGTTGTGGATTCCTCGCTACAGTCGCTTTACTTACCCCGATGCCATGGTCATTCAGGGAGAACCGATTGCCTACGCCAATCGAATCGATACATTGACGAATCCAACACTTATTGTAGAAGTGCTATCTAGGTCTACTGAAGACTACGATCGCCACAATAAATTTCGTTACTATCGCTCCATTCCAGCGCTGCAAGAATATGTGCTGATCGATCAATACGAATGTCATATTGAGCAGTTTACTAAGACGCCCGATGGATTCTGGCTACTGCGCGACTACGATGGCGATGCGTCGGCGCTGAACAACGACATCCTGCATCTGGGTTCAGTCGAGGTAGACATCAGCATTGCAGAACTCTATGATGGCGTTTGCTTCGAGCCGTCTGGAGCTTCAGATCTGCCAGAGCCGCGTGAGGTCAATTGATCTAGGGAAGCGATCGCCCCGCTTCCCATACCGACCGCACGTGGCTGTTCGCGCAGCCCGATGTCGCCCTCAATACATCCCATTCCCAAAAAATTCTGGGAAGATTTGCTCACTGCCATCTAGCTCACTGCCATCTACAGATACAGCTCAATCCTATTACTCATCTTCGCTATGACTAAGGTTAAAGCCACCGACTCAGCGATCGATCTAAAAGACCCCAAATACTATCTCAATCGGGAGCTGAGCTGGCTGGAATTCAACCGTCGCGTGCTGCATGAAGCCACCGATCCCCGCACTCCATTATTAGAGCGACTGAAGTTTCTAGCGATCTTTAGCTCCAACCTGGATGAGTTTTTTATGGTGCGGGTAGCGATCGTTAAAGATCAGCTGGAGGTAGAGGTGGCCAAGCGATCGCCCGATGGCAGGACGCCGCAGCAGCAGCTAAAAGAAATTAGCCAACAGTTGCGTCCGATGGTGATTGAGCAGCATCGCCATTTTGAACAGGTGTTGCGTCCCCTTTTAGAAGAACACGGGGTGCACCTGCTCAACTACATCGACCTCAGTCAAGAGCAGCGCAACTACCTGCGCGACTACTTTGAGCGCCGCATTTTTCCCGTACTGACGCCGCTAGCCGTCGATCCTGGCCATCCGTTTCCGCGCATGTCGAACCTCAGCCTCAATCTGGCTGTGGTGGTGAAGGATCAAAAAACGGGCGAAGAGCATTTTGCCCGCGTCAAGGTGCCTAGCCTGCTGCCGCGTTTTATTGCCTTCCCTCCCGAGATCCAGCGCCAGAATGATCACTCTATTGTGTGGGTAGGGGTGCCCTTAGAGCAGGCGATCGCCCACAACCTAGAAATGCTGTTTCCGGGCATGGCCATTCAGGAATATTCTCTGTTTCGGATTACCCGCGATACCGAAGTTGAGCTACAAGAAGAAGTGGCCGAAGACTTGCTGATGGCCATTCAAGAAATGATCCGCAAACGTCGCCTGTCTGACTCGGCGGTGCGGCTAGAAATTCAGGCGTCTACCTCTCAAGCCGTAAAAGATACGCTGATGGAGGAGTTGGAGCTGAAAGAGTATGAAGTGTACGAGCTAGACGGCCTGCTCAACCTCAAAGATTTATTTGGCCTAACCGGGCTACCGCTGCCGGAGCTCAAAGATGAACCCTGGACTTCAGCTATGCCCAAAGCACTGCGGACGGTCAGCGAACGGGTGCCGCACCAGCTGCACTCCTCCATCGATCACAGCATTTTCTCAGCGATTCAGCATCACGATATCTTGCTGCATCACCCCTACGAATCGTTTACCGGATCGGTAGAGCGCTTCATTGCAGAAGCGGCCAATGATCCTCAGGTGCTGGCGATCAAGATGACTCTCTATCGCACCTCTGGCGATTCTCCCATCGTCAAGTCACTGATTACGGCGGCAGAAAACGGCAAGCAAGTGGCCGTGTTGGTAGAGCTAAAGGCGCGCTTTGATGAGCAAAACAATATTAACTGGGCGCTTCAGCTAGAAGAATCGGGGATTCATGTGGTCTACGGCATGATGGGGCTGAAGACCCACACTAAAATTGTGCTGGTGGTGCGTCAGGAAGATGACGAAATTCGCCGCTATGTTCACATTGGAACCGGTAACTACAATTCCAAAACGGCGAAGCTGTATACCGACCTGGGGCTTTTGAGCTGCCGCAATGAGCTGGGAGCCGATTTGACGGATTTATTCAATTATCTAACGGGCTATTCGGGGCAGCAGTCCTACCGCAAGCTGCTGGTGTCGCCAGTGAATATGCGCGATCGCATGACGTCGTTAATCCGGCGCGAAATTGAGCATTGCAAAACTGGCAAACCCGGTCGCATTGTGGCCAAAATGAACTCATTGGTTGACCCTCGCATGATTGCAGCCCTGTATGAGGCATCCCAAGCAGGCGTCGAAATTGATCTAATTATTCGAGGTATGTGCTGTTTGCGCCCCGGCTTAGAGGGGGTAAGCGACACAATTCGAGTGATTAGCATTATTGGCCGTTACCTGGAACACTCGCGCATTTTCCACTTCTACAATGACGGAGCCGACGAAATTTATATGGGTAGTGCCGACTGGATGCCGCGCAACCTCGATCGTCGCGTAGAAGCCGTTACCCCTGTAGAAGACCCGGCTTTAATCCAAGAGCTGAAAGATATTCTGGCGATCTT
>CASBQJ010000585.1 GCA_949127705.1 Synechococcales cyanobacterium PMM_0085 | reverse complement strand
TAGATCTACCTTAGGAGTGAGGCCGTCTGTAGGGCTGAAGCATGTGGATCAACATTTAAGCGAGGTGGCCAAGATCTCAATACAAATGCTTCAGCCCTACAGACGGCCTCACTCCTAAGGTAGATCTATGCTTGTAAGCCACGTGAAGGGTGGCTTTCAAAAGTAAACTAAAATTGTCCAAGCGCGTAGCGCCCGATTAGAAGCCCAGATTCAAGGATTGTTCTTATGCCTCTAAATCGCCGGAAACTTCTGTTTTTGTTAGGAACAAGTGCCGTCGGCACAGCCTTAGGCGTTAGCTATAGCCAAATTGCCAGTGCTGCCGACTTGGCACAGGCTCCTGCTACAGGGCCTTTTACGCTGCCACCATTGCCGTATGCTTACGATGCACTGGAGCCACATATTGATAGTCGGACGATGCAGATCCACCACGACAAGCACCACGCGGCCTATATTACAAACCTAAATACAGCACTTCAGCGCTATCCAGCACTTCAAACTAAAAGTGGCGAAGAGTTGATCAAAGACCTGGCTAGTCTGCCAGACGATATCCGCACAACCGTCCGCAATAATGCGGGTGGGCATCTTAACCACACGTTGTTTTGGAGCGTGATGGGTCCCAACGGCGGGGGTGCACCAACCGGGGCGATCGCCAGTGCAATTACCGCCCAATTTGGCAGTTTTGATACCCTGAAGCAGCAGTTCAATGAAGCCGGACTGAAGCGATTTGGTAGCGGCTGGGCGTGGCTAGTCCGCGATCGCACTGGCAGGCTGCAAGTCACCAGCACAGCCAATCAAGACAGCCCTTTGATTGACGGGCTACATCCCATTTTGGGCAACGATGTCTGGGAGCATGCCTACTATCTGCTCTATCAAAACCGCCGCGCTGACTATCTCAATGCCTGGTGGAACGTGATTAACTGGGATGAAGTAAACCGCCGTTTTAGCTTTCCCAACGCCTAACGTCCCGCAAGTGTGGTCAAAAGTTGAGCCTATTTCCAGCGACCCAAGCCTTATTGCTCAAACGCGATCGCCAAAAAAAGAGACCCGGAGACCACGCCTATTACAAGCATCCCGTATTGCTGCTACCTTCCGGTTCTGACAAAATTTGGGCGTTGTAATCGCGTGGATCCAGGTCAATTACACAATAACATGGGTTGCGCACTTTCAGGAAAACTACTCATATCAGCGGCGACATGAGTAGGAGCAGGCGGTTAAAGAATCTGGGATAGAAACTTCTGGCTGCGCTCTTCTTTGGGATTGTTGAAGAATTCTTCGGGAGTAGCTTCTTCGATTAGCAACCCGTCTGCCATCAGCACCACTCGGTCGGCGACCTCACGGGCAAAGCCCACTTCATGGGTCACACAGACCATGGTCATCCCCGAACTGGCCAGGGTGCGCATCACATCTAGCACTTCTCTCACCATTTCTGGATCCAGCGCTGAGGTCGGCTCGTCAAATAGCATGATCCGGGGTTCCATCGCTAGGGCGCGGGCGATCGCTACCCGCTGCTGCTGCCCACCCGACAGCTGCCCTGGAAACTTCTTCGCCTGCTCTAAAATCCCGACCCGCTCCAATAATTGCAGCGCCTTTTCCTCGGCCCGAGCCTTTGTCCAGCGACGCACCCAAATGGGAGCCAGCATCACGTTTTGCTGCACGGTTAGGTGCGGAAATAGGTTGAACTGCTGGAACACCATGCCCACTTCACGGCGGATGGTGTCAATATTTTTCAGGTCAGTTGAAAGATGAATGCCATCAATCAAGATTCGACCTTTTTGATAGCTCTCTAACGCATTAAACGTGCGAATGAAGGTAGATTTTCCGGAGCCTGAAGGCCCCATTACCACAACCACTTCACCCTTCTGCACCGTTAGGCTCACTCCCCGCAGCACATGGAAGTTATTGTCATACCATTTCTCAACATTCTCAGCAATAATCATTGGCTCCGAGCCAACTTGACCATTTCTAGAGGCATCTGTCTGAATCTGCGTCATGGCGGTTCGTCCTATCGGTTCGAGTCGTGAAGGAGTCTAAAACAGTCCCGAATTATTTGCATTGTACTAGTTCAGCGGGGGCTTAATGCAGTGTGCTGCGCTACCCCAACTAGTTTGTTGTCTTAAGTCGCGCTTCTAACTGGCGGCTACCCCAAGACATGGCATAACACAGCACCCAAAAAATGACGCCAATGAACAGATACACTTCGGCATAACGCCCGATATAGAGAGGGTTTGCCAAGACGGCTCGGCTAATCCGCATCAGATCAGACAACCCGATAATGGACACTAGTGTAGTATCTTGCACCAGACTGATGAACTGCCCTACAATCGACGGAATCGCCACTTTTAATGCCTGCGGCAAAACGATCAATCCCAGCGTTAAAGGAGTATTGAGGCCAAGAGCGCTAGATGCCTCTGCCTGACCGCGCGGGATGGACTGGAGTCCACCTCGGACATTTTCTGCCAAATAGGCGGCGCTAAACAGCGTTAAGCCGAAAATAGCTCGCAATACCAGATCTAACCGGACATTCCCCGGTAGGAAAAAGGGCAGCATGACGGCACCGATAAACAGCAGCGCAATCAGCGGCACCCCGCGAACCACCTCGATATAAACCGTAGACAGCAAGCGCACTACGGGCAAGGTACTCTGCCGCCCTAGCGCCAGCGCTACACCTAACGGAAAGCACAGCACAATACTGACCACAGACATGAATAGGGTGAGCAGCAACCCGCCCCACGCTGTGGTGGATACTGGCTTGAGGCCAAATCCGCCTGCCATCAGCCACAGCATGATAAAAAATGACAGCCCCCAGGCGATCGCCAACCCTAGCCCAAAACTGGGCAACGACTGACTCAAGTAGCGCCCTGCCCAAGCCCCGCCTAGCACCAGCCCCAGGGTTGCCAGCAGCAATAGTCGATACGGGAGCGGCGTGGGGGCGAGGACGAAAATGACGGCTAAAATGCCCACCCAAATCAATACGGTTCGGCTAAACAAGTGAGGCACATTCTGGCTTAAATTGCCCCAGGTTAGCCCTGATAAGGCGGAGATCATCCACAGCAACGCCCAAATCCGCCAGTACTGGTCAGGCGGGAATTGTCCTACAAAATAGAGCGGCAGGTTCTCTGGAATCACTTTCCACTGGGCGGTGGTGGTAGCCCAGCCAATAAAGCCAACGATGGATCTAATTAGCAGTGACCCCAAAACAACGGTCACCAAACTATTAAACCAGCCACTAAATAAATGCTTACGAACCCAGGCGATCGCCCCAATCTGAGCAACATCGGGCCGTGTACTGAAAGACGGTGGGGAGGTAGTAGTCATGGATCAGGGGAACGAGGGACAAGGACAACTAACAATCAAAGGCTCAGCTTCAGGAGCTATATCGTTACATCTACCTTTCTCTTAACTGAACCAAGTTGTTGAGCTGGTTCATCAGAGCGGAAATCAACAGGTCAACCGCGAGGTAGGTCAGCAGGATAATGAGAATTACCTCGACGGCGCGCCCGGTTTGGTTGAGGATCGTTTGGGAGGTAGAGAAAATGTCGGGATAGCCGATCGCCAGCGCTAAGCTAGAGTTTTTGGTCAGGTTGATATACTGGCTATTGAGTGACGGGATAATGACTCGCAAGGCTTGGGGTAAGACGACCAAACGCATAGACAGCCCTTGCTGGATCCCCAATGCTTGAGCAGCTTCCCACTGTCCCTTTGAGACCGACTGGATGCCAGCCCGAACAATTTCGGCAATGAAGGCACCTGTATAAAAGGCGAGTGCCACCAACATGCCGGCATATTCTAAGGACAGGCGCAATCCGCCTTCAACGCTGGTTCCAGCCGCATCAATCACCGGAAACTGCCAGCCTAGCCCAAATAGGAAGATCAAAAGACTCAAGATCCCGAGTCCAATCAGCGCGATGGACTGAGGTTTGCCGGAGGCACCTAGTTCACCCATCAGTTTGATCCGCCAGCGCCAGACCAAAATTGCGGCGATCGCTCCCACAACCAAGGCCAAAAGCGCTAGCCACGACGTCGGCGTACCGCTAGGCCAAGGAATGACCATGCCCTTTTTACTAATGGCTAAGGTTCCGAGTACGTTAGTGACGTTGGCACCAGTCGAGAAACTAAAGAAAACAGCAAAATACCAGAAGAAAATTTGCAGCAACAGCGGGGTGTTGCGCACCACTTCAACATAAACCTGACTGATTTTTTGCAGCAGCCAGTTGCTGGAAAAGCTAGCTACTCCGGCAACTACACCGATTACCGTGGTCAGCACCAGCCCCACTAAGATCAGCCGCAGGGAGTTGAGAAACCCGACAAATAGCGCCCACCCGTAGAGGTCGTTTGTCTGGTAGGGCACCAGACTTTCACCAATATTAAAGCCGGCCTGATTCCACAGAAAACCGAAATTAAATTCTTTCCCTTGGCGCAGAAAATTGCCGACAAGCCAAGAACCGGCGATCGCCAATATGGCCAGCAACGCAATTTGTAGGGCAACCCGCCAAAATCGAGCGTCTCGCCAAATAGGAATTTTTTCGTCGCTATTGCCAGTGGAGTTCATGGCGGATGAGGGGACTAGTAGGACAAAACAAGGGGAATCTGAATTAAACGCTTAATAGCTAAGTGCATTAAAAGTTATTTTGGAAAAATTATCCTGAACGATGCCATCCCAACATCTTGTTCAAACAAGGCGTTAATTGTTTCAGGAATAAAATCATCTTTCCAAGCTGCATTTAATACAGCTTGGAAAAACAATCACATGGATTCAGAGCGACTCATGACGGATGCTGACTCTCGTCAAACATCAGAGCATCTAGCGGAACGGGGGCGAATACATCAAGCCGCCATTCGTCCAGAGGTTGTTAGGACCTCGACCAATTTTCAAGTCAGACCCTTTACCCACATTGCGTTCGTAGACTTCACCGTAGTTTCCTACCGCTTCAACCACCTTAACGACATAGTCATTGGCAAGGCCAAACTGCTTCCCAAGCTCACCTTGAACGCCCAAGAAGTTTTGGATGTCGGGGTTGGGATCTTTCAGCTTTTCTGCGACGTTTGCTTGAGTAATGCCAAACTCTTCTGCTTGGATCAAGGCGTACATTGTAAACTTCACCACATCCGACCACTTAGAGTCGTTATTGACTGTTACAGGCCCTAGAGGTTCTTTAGATAGCACAGCATCAATTAGCACTGCATCATCCGGGTTGGGTAAAGCCGTACGCTTGGCTGCAAGCTGAGAGCGGTCAGAGGTAAACGCTTCGCAACGTCCTTCTTGGAAGGCCGCAATGGCAGCGTTTGAGTCTTGGAATTTGACTTCGTTGACGGTGACGCCAATCTCTTTGGTGCGGCTGGCTAGGTTCAACTCAGTAGTAGTACCTGTTTCTACGCAGACTGATTTCCCTTGCAATCCTTTCAGGTCTTTGATGCCACTGGCTTTGGTGACCAAAATACCCTGTCCGTCATAGAAACTGGTAGGGGCAAAGTCAAAACCGTTACCACCGGTGGCGTCTCGACTGGAGGTCCAAGTCGTGTTGCGCGACAGCACATCGACTTCCCCACTTGCTAGGGCAGGGAAGCGAGCCGTAGAGTCAAGGTTGCGATACTCAATTTTGCTATCGATGTCTGCGGATGTGTCAAAGACCGCTGCCGCAATGGCTCGACAAACATCTACGTCTAGACCCGAATATTTACCGCTGGAATCGACAAAACTGAAACCAGGAATGGTGCCTTCCACGCCACAAATTAGTTTGCCGCGTTGGATAATTGTGTCTAAACGACTAGCAACCCCCGTTGCAGCCGGCGATTCTCCCGTTGCAGCCGGAGAGGCGGCGGTGTCCGTTGGTGCCGAGGTGGTACAAGCAGATAATGCCGACACTGACAGCGTCACTGCCAGCAGCATAGAACCCCATTTACGCATAGTTATATTCACTCACTTCTCACTCACTGCTCAACAAACAGAACCTAACTAAATCAATTAGCAGAATTTGCAAACAATCACAATAGCAGCCTGCACGCGAAAACATTCAGATAATAGATATCTACGTAGACTGCTAGCAATTTGAATGTAATCTAACCCTTCGGCGCGGAACGTTCCCCGAGAGGCTCTTGGAGGGGCGATCGCCCTGCCCTTAAACTCTCACGGCAGAGCCTATCAATTGGTCTGAGCTACGCAGAGTTTTCTCTACCGTCAATCCCCTCAAGCTGTTTTAAGAGTCTACTGGTTTGACATTTATTTTTGTATCAGGCAACACACTCTTTGGGTCGTTGCAGCTGAAGATTCACCTGGATCTAATTCTGCATTGATCCCGCTTGGTGGAAGCGGTAGCTGGAACAGCTTGCCCTGAGATGGCGAGCCAAGTCTAGTCTGCCATGCCGAACCGCATGCTCAGCTGTTTTAGCTAGCTCAGGGTCGCAAACCACTTAATGTCCGGAGGCTTCTAGCCATACATGGCGGATACGGGCAAGTATGGCGAAACGGTTGATGTGAAGAGAATCCGATTGTTAGAAGCGATTGTTAGAAGCGATTGTTAGAAGCGATTTTTAAAACCAGCAGAGGTAAGTGGCGTGAGAAGAGCCAAAATAGCGCTAGCGGCCTTGAGCCAGGTCACGGATTAGGGGCAAGCGGGTGCGAATGTAGTCGCCGAGCAGATCGACTTCGGTAGAGTTGAGGGCGCGCTCTGCCTTGAATTGACCCAGTAAGCGCTGGATCAAGCTGGAATCATCTAGGTTGAGCAAGACACTGGACTGTGTGTGTTCCACCGTTGACCAAAGCTGCCGTAGTAGCAGAGGACTCATAAGCGACTCCTTAAGGTTTTCTTTATGTTTTATATAACATACCCAGTTTTCATTGGGGAAATTGCAGATCACATAAGATGACACAAGAGTTACGAGATACTTAACAATGAGATAAGTATCTTGATTAAACTAGGTTATTTCTATTTGAATAACAGCCTACAGTGAACAAAATCGACCCGTTAGCTGAGAAACAGTTCTGCACTTGCAGAGCCATTGGTCAGCTAACGGGTCGATGGTTTGGGGAGAATTAATTTTCTCTAGTAGGGTTAGCTGTCTAGAATTAAATATCTAGATCCTTGAGGTTAAGCCGAGGGCCGTAGGTTTCGATAAACTCGCGACGGGGAGCGACGCGATCGCCCATCAACACCGTAAAGATCCGATCGGCCTCGGCGGCGTCTTCAATTTCTACCCGCTTCAGCGTCCGGCTTTCAGGGTTCATGGTGGTTTCCCACAGCTGTTGGGGCATCATTTCTCCCAATCCTTTGAACCGCTGAATTTCGACCTTGGCATTTTCGGGGAAGCCAGCAATAATTTGGTCGCGTTCGCGATCGCTATAGCAGTAGAAGTGTTGCCGTCCGCGCTCTAGCTTGTAGAGAGGGGGGCAGGCAATGTAGACATAGCCCTGGTCTACCATTAGGCGCTGGTAGCGGTAGAAGAACGTGAGCAGCAGCGTCCGGATGTGGGCACCGTCTACGTCGGCATCGGTCATGATGATGATCCGGTGGTAGCGCAGCTGGGTTGGGTCAAACTCTTCACCCTTGATCCCTAGACCCAAGGCAGTAATCAGCGCCTGAATTTCGGTATTTTTGTAGATTTTGGCATCGTCTGTTTTCTCAATGTTGAGAATTTTGCCCCGCAGCGGCAGAATTGCCTGAAAGCGGCGATCGCGTCCCTGTTTGGCACTGCCACCAGCAGAGTCCCCTTCCACAATATAAATTTCGGACTCGCTAGGGTCGCGAGAACTACAGTCGGCCAGCTTACCGGGCAACGTAGACGATTCTAAAACCGACTTACGCCGCACCAGCTCTCTGGCTCGACGGGCGGCCTCGGCGGCATTAAACGCCTGGATCGCCTTTTCTAAAATGGCATCGGCCACACCAGGTCGGAATTCCAAATATTCTGTGAGCACCTCGCCCACCAGAGAATCGACAATACCCCGCACTTCGGTGTTGCCAAGCTTGGTTTTGGTTTGTCCTTCAAATTCTGGATCAGGCACTTTCACCGAGATGACGCCCGTTAGCCCTTCCCGGACGTTTTCACCCGCCAGATTAGACTCGCCTTCTTTGAGCTTATTGCGCTTGCGGGCGATCGCATTCATCGTCCGGGTCAGCACCGCCTTTAGCCCTTCTAGATGAGTGCCGCCGTCAATTGTGCGGATATTATTGGCAAAGCCCAGCAGGTTATCGGTATAGGCATCGACACACCACTGAAGCGCCACCTCAATTTCTACGTTATTGCGCTCACCCCGCACATAGATCACCTCTTCGTGGAGAGGCTGCTTATCTTGGTTCATGTAAGCGATGTATTCTTTGATCCCCCCAGCGTAGTGATAAACTTCCACGCGAGGAGTATCACTCTTTAACAGCTCCAGTCGGTCATCGGTAAACGTCATCTCTACGCCAGCGTTGAGATACGCCAACTCTTTAAGCCGACCCGCCAGCGTAGCGTAGTCAAACTCAATCCCCGTAGAGAAAATTTGGGTATCTGGCTTAAAGCTAACAGAGGTGCCCGTCCGGTCTTCTTTAATCGGCTCGGCGCTCATGTCTCGGGCAGTTTTACCCCGCTCAAACCGCATCGTGTGGGCTTTTTTCTCTCGCCAAACGGTAACCTCTACCCACTCGGAAAGCGCATTCACGACCGAGATCCCGACCCCGTGCAGGCCCCCAGAAACCTTGTAGCCCCCTTGCCCAAACTTACCGCCAGCATGGAGAATGGTAAGCACTGTTTCTAATGCCGATTTGCCAGTGCGAGAATGGATGCCGGTGGGAATGCCCCGACCGTCATCTGTCACGGTGACAGACCCGTCGGCATTTAGAGAAACCTGAATATGTGTACAATATCCAGCGAGCGCCTCGTCAACGGAGTTGTCTACTACCTCATAGACGAGGTGATGTAATC
>CASBQJ010000584.1 GCA_949127705.1 Synechococcales cyanobacterium PMM_0085 | reverse complement strand
GTGTAGGGGCATGGCAGTGCCATGCCGGGTCGGATAAGGGCATGGCAGTGCCATGCCGGGTCGGATAAGGGCATGGCAGTGCCATGCCCCTACGGTGCACTGGTTTGTGTAGGGGCATGGCATTGCCATGCCCTAGCTTAATTCGCCAGTTTTGATAGGGGAATCCCGAGCCAGCCCTGAAATAGTCGCTGCTGTTCGGCGGTGGGCTGGGCGATCGCCCCCAGTTGATGTACCTGCGGGCGAGCCGCCGCCAGCGTCACCGAGACGGTGCGCAGTTCGTCTTGATGGAAGAAAGTCAGTGGAATCGTATCACCGGGGCGGTAGTCTTTCAGGCGTTCGGCAAGCTGGTCGGCAGTGACCCGCAGGTGGGCGATCGCCAGCAGCTCATCCCCGGCATCAATCCCCGCTTGCTGGGCCACCGAGCCCGCTTCGACAAACTTAATCACATCCTTGCCATGCTCAGTTTTCACCGTCATCCCCAAAACTGGCGGCGCGGCTTTCACCTCTTCTGGCTGTATCTGTAGCCCAAAGGGAGCCAGGTATTGGTCAAACGGCAGTTCTTCGGTGGTGTGTAAACAGAGGTGGAAAAAGTCACTCAAATCGGTATCGGCCACCGCTGTAATCACCTGTTCTAGCTGAGCGGGCGTAAAGCCAATCTCACCGCGACCAAACTGTTGCCACATTTGCCGCATCACATCATCTAGCGATCGCGCATTGTCATGCCGCGCCCGAATCAGCAAATCTAGCAGCAGCGACACCATTTCGCCCTTCAGGTAATACGAGATTTGATTATTATTGCTGTTGGCATCGCGGCGATAGAGCTTAATCCAGGCATCAAAACTCGATTCGCTCAACGGCTGCACCCGCCGCCCCGGAGTCGCCAGAAACTGCGAAATTTCCTTATTTAACCCGCGCAAATAGGCATGGGCATCATATAGCCCAGCTCGAAACGGAATCGCCAGATCATAGAAACTGGTACTGCCCTCACTAAACCACAGCGACGGCGTATAGTTTTCGGCCTCGTAGTCAAACACCTCCAGCGCCTGGGGCCGAATCCGCTTCACATTCCACAGGTGAAAGAATTCGTGCGCCACTAGCTGCATGAAGCGATTGTATTTTTCGGTGGCGCGAAAGCTAAACCGCGAATAGTTGAGCGTGCAGCAATCCTTATGCTCCAATCCGCCAAACCCTTGAGCCGAAAGATGCAGCAAAAACAGATAGCGATCGTAGGGCAACCCACCAAACAACGCCGCTTCCACTTCAATAATCCGGCGCGTGTCGTCTAGCAATTGGGTTGGCTCGTAGTTACCCGCTCCCCAAATCACATACTGGTGCGGCTTGCCCAATACCTCAAACTCCAGCCGTTCATGGATGCCGACTTCCACCGGGCAGTCCACCAGCATGTCAAAATCTTTGGCTTCAAACGTGTTGGGCTGACCTGCAACCGGGGGCAGCGTGGTGGCAATCTGCCACGCTGGCTGGGGCGGCACCACCGTTAGCCGAATTGGATGATGCTCAAAACCGGGCACAAAAAAGAACTGCGCTGCTCCATTAAAATAGCCATGCGTCGCGTCTAAATGGTTCGTCCGCACGGTTAGTTCATTGGCATACATGCGGTAGCGCACTGTGATCTCTGACACCCCTGCCGTTTGAATTTGCCAATGATTTTTACCTAACTTTTGCCAAACCCGGTCATCTTCTACCCCAAAGTCTTGCAACAGCCGAGAATATTCCCGCACGAGATACGATCCCGGCGTCCACACCGGCATCTTGAGGTCGAGCACCTCTGCCTGCCACCCGCTCACCTGAAGCGTCACCTCAAACAGGTGCGTCTGCGGTTGAGACATGGCAACGTGATAGTGAAACTGGCAATTGATCCGAACGGGGATATTGGGACGGGTTTGGGTAGCTTCCATACGGTCACAGGGAGAGATTACAGCAGGAGAGTAGGAGCGGCAGCCTGGTTTTGCAGAGCCTGTCCCTACTCCAGATGGCGTTAGTCTTAAAAAATTAACTGTACTTCATGTACTCAAAAAGCGCTGTACTCAAAAAGCGCTGGGAATACTGCGCATTGCCTTTTAAGATCCCCGACTTCTACGATGAGATCAGGTTTTATCGCCGAGTTTTAGCCAGACGTCGGGGATCTAAACACCTTCCGCCTGTTCTTTATCGATACAACCGTCCTATGAACCTCCCCACCTGGATTACCGTCTCCCGACTACTTGGCGTTCCCCTGCTGCTATTCCTCTTAGATCACCCCACGGATCAACAGCGGTGGATTGCCCTAGCGGTATTTTTGATAGCAGCGGGAACCGATTGGTTAGATGGCTACCTGGCGCGCCGCCTGAATCAAGTCACAGATTTGGGTAAGTTTTTAGATCCACTGGTCGATAAATTGCTGGTGCTCGCACCGCTGCTGATGTTGATTCAGCTAGGGCAAATTCCGGCTTGGGCAGTGTTTTTGATTTTGGGGCGAGAACTAGCGATCGCCGGATGGCGGGTGAACCAAACGACGATTTCTGGCGCAAACCTGTGGGGTAAGCTCAAAACGGTGAGCCAAATTGCGGCGATCGCCCTCTTGATCTGCCCGCTCACGGCATCGAGTTTCTATAGCCTGGTGGCTTTTTGGCTTGCCGTAGCCCTGACGCTAATCTCAGGAGCGATCTACCTGTTTCCATCCCAACAGCGGGCTTAATCCGCTAGCGCTTCTAGCTCAGGAGCGGCATCGGCACTAATCCAGGCAATTTGGCGAATGCGGCGATCGCGGGCAGACAGGCGTACCGCATCGGCGCTGGCTACTCCATTCAGCTCCACTTCTACCCGCATTGCGGGAGTCGCATCTCGAATAGTTTGGGCATAGGCAAACGCCGCCGCATAGGCGCTGGCGGTAGTGGGGACGACTAACCAATCGCTGGGCGGGGTGTCTTGCGGCAGCTGTTCGGTGGACAACAGCACCTGATGCAGGTCTTCAATATTGAAAGTGAAGCCAATGCCGGGATTCGTCATCCCTTGCGGATGATATAGCCCCAGCAGCTGATCGTAACGCCCACCTTGAGCCAAAATGCGCTGCCCAGACGCATGACTGCTAATGGCTTCAAACACAATACCCGTATAGTAATCGAATGTTTGAATCAGGCTGAGGTCTAATACGAGTGACGGGGCAACTTGATGTTTGCGGGTAAAGCTGGTTTGCAGTAGCTCAATGAGGGCTTTGAGGGTGTTGACCGT
>CASBQJ010000583.1 GCA_949127705.1 Synechococcales cyanobacterium PMM_0085 | reverse complement strand
CGATTTGTCAGTGGTTACCACGAAGGTGATCCGGATTGGACAGACCGCCATCTCCATGCTTGGGTAGAAGTTTATTTGCCAGGAGCGGGCTGGCGCGGATATGACCCGACCCAAGCCCTGGCGGTAGGCGATCGCTATATTCCTCTGAGTGCTAGCCCTTATTCGCGCCATGCGGCTCCTATTGCTGGGGCGCTCAAAACGGGGATCGGGGCGCACGCTGAAATGAGCTACAAGTTAGACATTACTCTGCTGGGATAGGGTGATGTAGTGGCGGAAAGCAGCGAATTATATAAGTTTTGAGTTTTGAGTGAGCTGCCCATTCAAAACTCAAACCTTCCTCCCTAAGGTAGCTGGCAGAATTTGCGATCGCGATCGCCCTGTGGGTCTTGCCAAGAAAAGGCAAAATGGCTAATCGAATCAATTTGAGGCGCAACTTGACGAATCGCCTGCATTTGTACCTCTAGCGCAGGGCGATTGCTGACGGGTTTTCCCCAGGTTCCAGCTAGCACGGGCATAACTTTAGTCCCTGCCGGAGCCATAGAGAGGACGCGCTGCACCTGCCGCACAATGCAGCTGGCATTACCGCAGGTGGTATAGGCCATTGGGTGCCACTCTAGCGCTGCCGGAAACCGATCCCAAAACTGTAACCGCGAGTCATAGCTGGAGGTGCCAATCACCTGGTTGCCTTCTGGGAAAAACACGACCCCAGCCGGAATCCCTCGCTGCACCGCCGGTGAAACCCCTGTATTTAAAAAATCCAGCACGCCTTGAAAGGCATGAGATAGCGAAAGCTGCCACAGCTGAGTTTCAATGAATGGTCGTCGCTGTTCAGCGGTGGCGGTGGCATATCCAGGATTGGCCGCGAAACCTTGCCATTGCGGGGCAATATCTTGCGGATATCGCGTAGACATGTCGGCAATATCTTGTGTAGTAATAGAACCACGCTGGAGGAAACGTCGGATCAGATCTAGCCCACTCGGGTTGAGGGCGCGTTGCAATAGCGCCTGCTGTGACGCTGGTCCATAGACCCACAAATCTTGAACCCGGCTGGCAATCGAAGCCTGTCCTGTCCCCTTGGGATAGCGGATGTAGTCGAACAGAACCCCATCCGGGCGGCGGCGCGTTACGGCTTGAGCCAAGGTATAGAAATCTGTTTTGGCCTGGGGGCTATAAGGATCAATAAATATTTCTTCAGGATTGACCGCCCCAGAGCTTTCGGCCATTAGGCTATTTTGGCCTCGGCCATTCACCGCCAAGTTTTGTTGAGCACCAGGGCGTTGAGCGTAGGTGTAGCCAAAGTTCATGCTAAACATCCAGGCGTAAACCTTCATGCCGCGATCGCGTCCTTTGTCGATCACTTCGGCCAATAGGTCTCGATTCTCAAACCCAGGGGCGCGGATCACAGACGGCCACGGCGTAGGGTTATCGTTGCGCGGCAACAGCACCTGCCCACCGCCAAACACCTCAATATAAACCTGGCTATAGCCTCGGTTGACCAGCTGATCTAATAGGTACTCTATGCCGCCGTTGCGGGCATCACAGGGATAAAGCCGCAGCCAGATCGCCTGAGTTTTCAGCCAGGTTTGGCTGCGGCAGCGCTGCATCCGATCGCCATGCTGTCGAATTAGGTTCTCGTAGGCACGCGTAGCGCGGCGATCGCCCCGCAATGACTCCACCAACAGCGCTTGCTTTTGGGTAATCTCTTCTACCGAAAAATTACAGTAGGGTGCCACCTGCGCCTGCGCCACCTGACTCCCCGGAGCCAGCCAGCCAGCGGCTAGTAATATTACCAGCGCCCCCCACGACCATCGCCTGCCATCTTGCTGTGCTGAAAATCTAAGAAATAAGAAATTACGTAACAATCTCATGAACCGTTTACACTCTGTCTTATTACTCAGCCGTAGGGTAACTACAACCCCTCAACAAAAATACCCAGTCTGCTAAAAGGATGTTACATCCCTCTGTTAAAAATATCCGCGCGGGTATCTTTAAAGGCAAGTAAGCAACATATTGCTTATTCAAGCTCTGAATTAAAGAACCGGATAAATTACCAGCCCCAGGTACCCATACCACCTTTAAACGGCCCTACGATCGCCTGGGTGATCCAACCGCCATAAAAGTCTCCTAACTGAGACTGTACCTGTTCATCATCGACATAGCATGCCTCCATGCGGCTGGGGTAAAAGGCGACATAGCCTTGGAGTGTGGCATAGTCGGCAACAGGATTGGGATAGAACCAGGCCGCGTTTTCAGCCGTGCGATCGCCCACCGACAGTGTGTAATAACCGGCTTGCCCCTTCCATTCGCAATAGCTCGAACGCGGGGCTTGCACCAAATACTGCATTTGGATATCGTCTGGCGGGATGTAATAAACCGGAGGATGGCTGGTCTCCAAAATTCGCACGGCCCGATGAGTATCGGCAATTGTAACGCCATTGAACACAACCCGGATATGCTGGGATGACTCTTCTAGTCGAGGCGGGCGAGGATAGTCCCACACCGATTCTTGCCCCACACCGGGCACAATGCGATCGCGACTCACACAACTCTCCTGCTAATGATCTGCTTGAGTGTAAGTGTAATGCGTCACTCAAAAAATGGAAGCAGCAGAGCTGCATCCTTCCTCCTTCCCCTTCACCCTTCACCCTTCCTCCTTCCTCCTTCCTCCTTTCTTCTTGCCTCCCGTGTCCCTCCCCTTCCCCAAACTGGCCACTCTCCCATTTTTCCCCCGCCTCGGCGTGTTTCTGTTCGCCTTGGCGATTTTGTGGCTGCCCTACGTGGCGATCGTTTATCAATGGGTAGACGATGCCAACACCATCAGTTTGTGGGTGATGCCCGTGCTGTTCTTAGAATTTTTTGGCCTAGTTTACGTTTGGGGGCGGCGCGTCTATCATGTCCCGCAGATCTTTCAATCCTATGGGTTAGAGCGATCGCGACCATTTGTTCGGGACTTGCTTCAGGGACTAGGAACAGGGGTCACAAGCCTAGTGAGCCTATTTTTAGTTCAGACTGTTCTGGGCTGGGTTGTATGGCAAGCGCCATCCGAGAGGCTGCTGTTGACGGTGCTGGAAGGCTTGCTGGTGGCGCTGGGGTTTGGTCTGGCCGAGGAGACCATTTTTCGCGGTTGGCTGCTGGACGAGCTGCAGCGCGACTATTCTCCGGCTGTGGCGCTATGGGGCAGTGCGATGGTGTTTGCTGGGTTGCATTTTATTCGACCACTGAATGAAATCCTCAAAACATTTCCCCAATTCGCTGGGTTGCTATTACTAGGACTCACGTTGGTGTGGGCGAAGCGAGCCACTGGTCGATTGGGTTGGTCGGTGGGGCTACATGGAGGGCTAACGTGGGGCTATTACATGGTGAACGTGGGGCAGTTGATCCGCCATACAGGGCAAGTGCCCGAGTGGGTCACGGGGATAGGCAACAATCCTCTGGCAGGGGCAATCGGCATTGGGTTTATGGGGAGTTTGGCGCTGTGGATGTGGGGGCGATCGCGTATAGAATAGATGGAAATTAAACATAAGTTTCCGTGCCCCTAAATGCCCCCGGCCAACCGCGACTGCCAATGGCTTGCCCTCTGGAGATACTATGTCCAGCCAGTTAGATTCATCGCCCTACTCTCTGCCCCCAGCCGTTCAACGGGTTGCCAGTGCGTTCCGGATTACGGGATGGGTTAGCTTTTGGGGACAGCTGGTTTTGAGCATTATTTCGGGGGTGGTGCTGCTGTTTGCCGGATCGACCCTCACCATTGCCACCAGTACGCCCACCGTTGCCGGGGGCGTTCAAAGCGGCAGTGCCGAAACGGGAGCAGGGTTATTTCTCTCAGTGTGCGGGTTACTGGTGCTGCTGGCCGGAGCGTTTTGGGCGTTTCGCTACACCCGGATGGCCCGTCGCCTCAAAACCGCCGAGGCTCAAGTTCGCCCCAAACGCAGCGATGTGTTTCAAATTCTGCGATTGGGGCTGCTGATTAATCTATCTGGGATGGCGTTTACCATTTTGGGAGCGCAGGCAATCGTGGGTGCATTGGTAGCCAAATCGTTCGCTCAAGGCTTTTCTCTGCTGTCGGGTAATCCGCTCAAGTTTGTCAATCCGCTGGATGTCTTTCTGGTTCAGGCCAGCACCAACATTACAATGGCTCATTTTATTGGACTAATTTCCACGCTTTGGCTGTTGCGCTGCATGAATCGGCAGTAAAGCCCAGGAACAAGATTAAGGGCGCGATTAAGGGTTAGGAGTGCGGGCTCAGGCAGCGATCGCATTTCCCACAGCGGAGGCTAGCAGCTTCACGGCTGAAACCAAAGGCATCAAGGAGAAATTTCCAGCGGCAGGCTTTGCTATGGGGATAGTCTGCCATGGTTTGGGCGGCGCGGTCTGGCCGGAAGGGTTGAGCCGCTGCTGTAGATAACATTTTGTAATGGAATGGGTCTTGCCACTGGAGCTGACCATTGCGGTGGAGTAACGCCAGGGCGATCGCCCCATCTTTAAACTGGCGAGAGACAGCTGCCACGTTGCCTGTTTTGGGTAATTTGTGAATCAGCCGCTGGGCTTTTTGGTGTTGCGATCGCGCCTGTTCTAAGAAAAACTGCTGCTGCTGGCGATCGCTCGGATCTAGCCAGCCCGTCGGTTCACTCACCAACATGAGGGCTTCTGCCGGGTTGCCGTCGCGCCCTGCCCGTCCCACTTCTTGCACATATTCTGACAGCAGCAGCGGCATGTTAAAGTGCATCACCCAGCGCACGTTGGGTTTGTCGATTCCCATGCCAAACGCACAGGTGCAAACCACGAAGGCGATCGCCCCACCTAACCAGGCTGCTTCAATCCGCCGCCGTTCTGCTGGGCTTAAACCCGCATGATAGGCCGCCGTTTGGTAGCCCTGCTGCCCCAGCCAAGCCGCTAGATCTTCGCCACTTTGCCGACTGCGGACATAGACCAGCCCGGATTGATCTCGATGAGCTTGGATATAACGCAACAGGCTTTGCCGTCGCCCTCTAGGTGTCCAAACAGTCTGAGTCGAGAGCGCTAAATTAGGCCGATAAGGGTTCAGCAGGAAAGATGTTGGCTGCTGGAGCTGTAATACCTGCTGAATCATTTGCTGAGCTTGAGGATCGGCAGTTGCCGTAAAAGCGGCGATCGCAATCTTCGTACCCGCTGGTTTGTGCTTGAGCAACGCTGGCCGCACCATGCCTAGCTGCCGATAGGCAGGCCGAAACGTGTCCCCCCACTGCACCAAACAGTGCGCTTCATCCAAGATCAGCCCATTCACCGTCAACTCAGGCTGACATAGCCGCTGCCAGACCGCTTCATTCAACAGCGTTTCTGGAGATAGATACAGCAAACGCAGCCGCTGCTGCTCTAGAGCGCTGAGCACCTGCCGCCGCTGTGACGGCGACAGTTCGCTGTGCAGGGCAGCCGCTGGCAACCCGCGCCGTCGCAGCTCCTGCACTTGGTTTTCCATCAGCGCCACCAGCGGTGACACCACCAGGGTTACTCCGGTTTGCAGCAGTGCCGGGAGCTGAAAGCAAATGGACTTGCCACCGCCCGTAGGCATCACAATCAACGTATCTTGCTGCATCAGCAGGCTGCCAATAATTTCGCCCTGCGGTGGTCGAAAATCGCCATAGCCCCAAATCTTTTGAAACGTCTCTCGAACCTGCTGCCATGCCGGTGACTGGGTGAGATGCATTCCTATCTCCTAAGCGCCGTTCCCAGAATTCCCAATCTGGCACCCTTCCCATCTGGCACTCTAAATCTGGCACTCTAAATCTAGACTGACCTGAAGATAGACTGACCTGAATCAACAGAATTGCGGACACCAGAATTGCTGAGACTTTAGAGACATCAAGATTAAGGGGCGCAAGGTCTTGTAGAATGCAAGATTAGAATGCTCTGTAAAAAAAACAGACTATACATCCCTATTCAGGTTGAGATATCGAGGTTGCTCATGAGGTATCGCGCTTTAATCGTTGCATTCTTTGCTCTTTGCTTGGGTCTACTCACTGCCTGTAGTAATGCCCCTGCTGCCGACGTGGGTCTTTTGACCTACGACGAAATTCGAGGAACTGGACTAGCCAATGCTTGTCCTAAGTTAGAAGTTACCAGACGCGGTTCAATTCCAATGGACGCAGGTCAAGCCTATACGCTTCTGGATCTCTGTCTAGAACCAACCAACTATGCGGTCAAAGGCGAACCCGCCAATAAGCGTCAAGAAGCGGTATTTATTGCAGGTAAGCCGCTAACCCGCTACACCTCTACCCTTGATCAGGTACGGGGCACAATCAAAGTAGGTGACGACCGCGCCCTGACCTTTGAAGAAGAAGAAGGATTTGATTTCCAAGCCATTACTGTGCTGTTGCCCGGTGGCGAAGAAGTCCCTTTTCTATTCACCATTAAAGAATTAGTGGCTAGCACCCAGCCCGGAGTTGAGAGCATCAGCTCTTCTACCGATTTTGAGGGCGTGTTCAAGGTGCCATCCTACCGAACTTCTAATTTCTTAGATCCCAAAGGTCGTGGTTTAACAACAGGCTATGACAACGCCGTCGCTTTGCCCGCTCAAGCTGACAGTGATGAGCTGCAGCGAGAAAACAAAAAGGCATTCAAAACTGGTAAGGGCAGCATTTCCCTTCAAGTTGCTAAGGTCAATAGCGTTACCGGAGAGATCGCTGGCACCTTCATCAGCCAACAGCCTTCTGACACCGATATGGGGGGTAAAGAAGCGTTGGACGTCCAAATCCAAGGTCTCTTCTACGGTCGCGTTGAACCGACGACTTAATCTTGGTCAACCGCTTCGGCTTAGCTCGATCCAAACCTAATGTCAAACATTAAAGACTCTGAGGCATCCGTTAATTCGATGTCCCAGGGTCTTTAATGTTGAATAACTTCACCTCCAAGCCAGCTTTTCATCAGGTTCTAATAAAGATTCGCCACATAATAAATTATTTTCCAGTTTCTGTGTCATTCTGACCTCTAGGCCAAATGCTTAGACTAAAGTATTTGAAATTCTTATAGTATTTTTAATTACTTCAAGTTTTTCAAATCAAAAGACAGCTCAAAGATGGTTCAAAGGAGGTTCAGTGGAAATGCAGTTGTTCTGTGTATCAACAAACCCGTACTTTAATAGAGCTTGCTGAATTCGCGTGCTTCTCTCTGTCAAGCCTCGCCATCCAGATGCCTACATCCAGTGCAGCGCCATATGAATCTTTTATCGCACTTAACGTTCATCGCACTTACTTTTTTCTAGGAACCTAATCTGTTGAGGGATATGAGGCGTTGCTGTATCGCCCTATGCTCTTTGATGGCTCAATAGGCTCCATCAGTATTCCATCTACCTGAAAATCGCCATGTCTACCTCAGTCTCCAACGAGCTTAAAAGCGAAAGCTTGCAGTTACTGCGAGCATATTACAAGTCTCCTACGGCTGAAACCCGCAATCAATTGGTTCAACTCAATTTTGGGTTAGTCAGGAAAGAAGCTCACCATTGGGTGAATCAATGTACGGAAAGCTATGAGGATCTGCTCCAGGTTGGCAGTTTGGGGTTGATTCGAGCCATTGAGCGATTTGATATGACTAAAGGTCATGCCTTTAGTTCGTTTGCCATTCCCTATATTCGGGGCGAAATTCAACATTACCTACGCGACAAAGGATCAGCGGTTCGGATCCCCCGCCGCTGGCAGGCCATTCAACATCAGGCCGCAACCATTACCCGAGAATTGCAAATGCTGCTGCTGCGGCAGCCAACCGATGCCGAAATTGCAGAGAAGCTTGAGGTTTCGGTAGTAGAGTGGCAAGAAATTAAGCTGGCCTATCGCAATCGATCGCCCCTCAGCCTAGATGCTCCAATGCGCGATGAAGATGAAGGGTCTACCCTCGGTGAACTGATTCCTGACTCACAGTACCGGAGTTTCCAGCTGGCTCAAGAAGATCAGATTCGCTTGCAGCAGGCGTTGGTACAGTTAGAGAAACGGACCCGTGAAGTCCTAGAAGCTGTGTTTCTGTATGACCTAACCCAGAAGGAAACCGCAGAACGGTTGGGCATCAGCGCCGTAACGGTGTCTCGTCGGGTGAAGAAAGGGCTGAAGCTATTGAAGGAGTCTATGGTGGGACTAGAGCCTGCACCGTCGAGTAGAGAGATTACCCCTTAGGTTAGAAGCGGTTTAAAGTCGCTCTGCTGCTTTAAACCACAGTTGAATCAAGATATTTGAACAAGATATTTGAAGTGGAGGGCGATCGCCTTCCACTTTTTTGTACTGCTTTTTTGTGCCGATTTTTTATTTGGTTACCAATCGCAGCAGCTGCGGAGGGGTGAACTAAGCTGTTAACAACACCTGGAGCCGTAACTCAAGCTGTACTCAATGAGTTTGACCTTGAGTCTGGTGTTCTATCGCGCCCCACTTTAGACTGTAGCTCCCTCACCCTATGCCTCCCCTTCCTCATTCCGAGCTTGATGTTCGATTAATAGTGCCAGCGAATCACCCCGATTTACTGGCAGGGTTAGAAATGTGGTTGGGGTTAGGCTTACTCTCAGATTCTCAGGTGCGGCGGCTGTGTCAGGAAAATTTGGCCTGCCCATTACCGCAGGCGGTGCCGGGGGGTAGTCGGCCAGCAGCACATGACCAAGATTTTGCGGCGATCGCAGTTGAGCGGCAGCGGCCAGTTAATGGAGGCCACAAGCTCCCCACTAGGCCGAGCGCCAAGACGCCTGCTGTGGCGCAGCCACGACCCTGGATCAATCAAGCCGCCCAGTCTTTTGCTACAGAAATTGGGGTAATTTGGCTGCTGGCGCTAGGTGTCTTTTTAGTCGTGGTATCGTCGGGCGTGCTAGCGGCTAGCCAGTGGCGCAACTTTTCAACGGTGGCGCAGTATGCCATTTTATTGGGCTACACGCTGGCCTTTTGGGGTGCTAGCGTGTGGGCTGCTAGCCAACCTCAGCTGCATCTGACGGCGCATATGCTCCGGATTGCGACCCTGCTGCTGATCCCGGTGAACGTTTGGATGATGGATGGGCTACAGCTGTGG
>CASBQJ010000582.1 GCA_949127705.1 Synechococcales cyanobacterium PMM_0085 | reverse complement strand
TCCCAGGATTGTCAAGCCGTCGTCAAGCTGTTGTCATCCAGTCGGCTTATAATTCACAGTCATACGCACTCCTCACACTTTCCCGGTTCACTGCCGGGTTTTTTGTGGGATTTTTATGGGATTGGTTTGACGGATGCTTGGCTGCAGGTTTACAGCCCTGCCAGCTTTTCGTAAACCATGGCAGGCAACCGCCGACCGCCGCCATCTTGGAGTTTGTTGATCTTTAAGTTTTGTTCGCGAATCCGTCGAGACAGCAGCCGGATGACGTTAACCGCAATCCCTGGCGTTTCTTCGATCGCCTCATACAATTGCTGTTGGGTCAACATCAGGCATTCACACGGGTCGATGGTGGTGACCGAGGCAGAACGCGGTTCGGCGTCAAACACCGACATTTCTCCAAAGCAGGTACCTTGATCCAGCCGCGCTAGCTCGCGATCGCCTAAATGGACTCGAACATTCCCCGAAACAATAATGTAGAGCGATCGCCCCTCTTGCCCTTGGGTAAAAATAGTGTGCTTTGTGGGAAATGATAGCTCATCCATAATGGATGCCAACCGCACTAGAAAATCGTCCCGCAATTCTTGAAAGATGGGGACTCCTCGAACAAATAACAGGCGATCGACACTAGTTAGCATAGAGAAGATAATAGGGCTTTGGATGCATCTTGGGCAGCTTTGATTAGGTAGCAGCGGCCAACGGGGATAGCCCTAAGCTGGTGAGCAGATGTTTGACTTGGGCGGTTACGAGGCGATCGGGATCATCTTTGAGCAGCGGCAACAAGTCTTGCAGCGTGCGGGGTGACGCCACACTTAAATAAGACAGCACGGCTTCTCTGACAAATCCTGTAGGATGCTTCAAACAGGCAAGAATTTGTTCTGGGGTGAGACTCCAGCGACACTGCCGCGCCAAGTGAAAGCAGCAGGCTAAACCCCAATCGGATAAAAAGTAGCGAATTTCGAGCAGATGCCGCAACCGCTGACTGGGTAGCATGGCTGTGTAAATGGTGAATACAGACAGGCTTTCTAGCTTCTCTAGGTCAGAGCGCTGATCCAAAATGCTGAGTAAGGCTGACTTGCTTTGAATATCGAGGGTGTTATCTAAAATTTCTAGACCTCGTGCCATCGTCTCCCAAGAATTTGACTGAAGGTTAAACGCGGCAGCCTGGATAGTGCCGGACGGGTAAAGTAAGCGCATCAGCAGAAAAATTCGCTGTTTGGCATCGTCTTGCAAATCGCGCAGCGCCCGGCGCAGCAGGTCTGCTTCGGGGCCAGGGACAGTTTCGGGTGGTAAATCCAGCGCGCACGCATAGGTTTGGGCGATTAACAAAAGTTCTTGATTGATCAATGCTTCAACGCCGCTACGCCCCAAGCTATCGGCGACGGCATCGATGCCGATCTCGTTCGGCAGTTTGAGCAAAATCCGCAGAATGGTGCGTCGAGTTACCCCCCAAGCCGTAATGAGATGGTTGACCAGTGCATTCACCGCTTCCGGGGTGCCAATCATGCCTAAGGTTTTCCAGGCGCAGGTGCGAACCAGCTCAGGCTTATAGATGTCTTCACCCAAATTTACTAGCAGCGGAATCGCTTCATCCCCTAGGCGCACCAAGGACTGGATTGCGGCTTCGCGGGTCGATTTGTAGTACAGCCCTTTGAGCAGAGACGGGTAATACTCTTCTAGTCGGGTAGCGGCGATCGCTTCCAACAGGGCACAGCGGACTCGGAGGGAGCGATCGCTTAGCAGCTTTGTAATATGAATCCGGAGCGACTGCATATAAACCGCTTCCCCTAGGGCGCGGCAGCCCATCACCCGCTCCCGCTCGTGTTTGTGGGTGAGCATCCGTCTTAGGGTGTTGGTAGCCTCTGCCTTTTGTTGGGGGTTGCCTCGCCGCAGCATCAACGAAGCGGCAGTGCCGCGCACTTCGGGATCAAGCTCGGGGCGCAGGTAGTCGTGCAGCTGCTGAATATCAGGTTCAAGATCGGTGAGCCAAATGAAGCGCAGCGCCAGCGCCAGCACTTCGGGCGGTAAGGGGTGCGATAGCAGCGATCGCACTTGGGGTAAATAAAGCGGGTTGGGATGCTCGGCCATCACATCTAAACTTTGCCGCTGTAAGGCGGGCGTAAAGCCGCTTAGCAAGGGGGCTAAGACTTCACCCACTCCCTTGGGGTCAATGTGCGACAGCAGCTCAATGCACGATTTTTTATCGGCTTCGCTGCCGCGCCCGAGCGCTTCTACGACAGCGCGCTTAAAGCTGCGTAGATCTACCTCCGATAGGCTCAATTCGCCTCGATCTGCACTCATCACCAGCAGTTCTAGGTAGCGCGATCGCAGCAGCCACACGGTGACGAACCAGAGGAAGCCAAACACCATAATCTGAAAAATAAAAATCAGACTTTGGCTTTGCTGCAATATGGCTGCCCCCGCGCTGCCAAACAGCCGCTGGCAAGCCCACAGAGTAATTAGCATCCCCACCCCCGTCACGCCGGTCGAAAGCGGCTCGGCAATCCCCCGTGCCATGGCCTGAATCCGGCTGCGGACGTTATCGGGAATTGGCTGAAACAGCACAGGCCCCGTACTGGCAAGAATGGTGTAACGCAACAACTCATCGACAAACTTGAGCAAAATCACGCCCCAAAACAGGTTCAACTGCCCTGTGAGTGCCAGCAAACTCACCAAAAAAATCAGCGCTGGTGGCGTCATTGTCACAATAAACACCCCTAGCCGCTCGATCGCTCGACTCGAAATAAACCACTGTACCCCTAGCTCAAACAAGCCCAGCACGGCGCTGAATAGAGCCAGAAAGTCGGCAATTTTGTCGGCACTCATAGTTTGCTCAAGCTGCGCCAGATATTGAAAATCCAACAGCAGCCATAGCACTTGCGCCATGACAAAAAAAGCAACGAGCAGCACGACATAGCGTTGCAGGGGTCCCCGCAAACGACGAGTTGTAAAGTCGGGCTGACGCTCTTGCAGACGTCGTCGGGGCGAGTCAGGAAAAAATTGTTGATAAACTTGGCTCAGGTACAGCAGCACCCCCGCCCCCAGCAGCAGCATCACACTCGCCAGGGTCACAACGTTGTCAATCCCAACCAGCGATCGCAAAAATGGCAGTGAAATGCCACTCAACACATCGGCGACTAGGACTCCGCTACTAATCAGCGGGTAAGTGCGCTTAATTTCGCGAATATTGAACAGCTGATTGGCCGTAATCGACGTATTCAGCTCGTTGAGAACGTAGATTGCCTCTAGCCACAGCCGCATCAAAAAGACGGTATATCCCGGTAAGATAAACAGCCCAAACCGCAGCAATAACAGCGGCAGCGCCATCACCACCGCAATTAGCACGATCACTCGGCGCAAGGGTAAGAATTTCTGTAGTCGAGAGTACGCCACCCCCAAAACAGTGCCAATCCCAGCACTAACAATGTAGATCCAGGGCAGCGTATCCGCTCCATATTCACCCAAAAACAGCGCCGCCACGCTCACTTCCAACCACAGCACCCCCATCGAGGTAAATGTGTAGAACGCGAACATTAAAAAGGTGCGCTCACTCTCTTCCGGACGCAGATTCAGCCATTGCAAAAATCGTCGCCCTGTTACCTTCTGACCTTTACTCCCTGTCCAACCCTTCAGTTCCATGCAAGTTTGTGTGCCTGCCTCGTAGTTGGGGCTACGGTGTTCTATGGTGTTTCATTATCTAACCATGCGCTGAAAAATTCGGATCAACCGATGCGCTACATTTCTAGGATGTGATGCATTCAGCATTCCCAAGTCTGTGGCAGAGGTGATCAGTTAGCCAGGGTTTCGATGCAGTGGTGATACGCTCAAAACTATTCAGGGGCAGCGAGCATTGCCCGCTGCCCCTGAATAGTTTTGAGGGGGTGACGTTAGACCTTTTTGGGAGATAGGAACATCGTCATGTTCCGCCCCTCTTGCTTGGGATCTTGCTGCAATTCGGCAACAGATTGCAGATCTGCCGCTAGCTTTTTCAGCAGCTCCTCGGCTCGGTCTTTGTGCTGAATCTCGCGCCCGCGAAACATCACCGTAGCTTTTACTTTATCGCCTGCTTTGAGGAAGCGCTCTGCCCGATTGACGCAGACGTTATAGTCGTGCAGCTCAATTTTGTAGCGCATCTTCACTTCCTTAACATCAGACGTGTGCTGCTTCTTGCGAGCCTCTCGCGTCTTTTTCTCTTGTTCAAATTTGTACTTGCCGTAGTCCATGATTCGGCAGACCGGAGGATCTGCTTTATCGCTGAGCAGTACCAAATCCAGTTCTTTTTCCTCAGCGATCTTGAGCGCATCACGGGGAATCATTAGCCCTAGCATTGAGCCGTCGGTATCGATAACTCGGATTTTGGGAAAACGGATACGCTCGTTGATGGTGGGTAAGTCGCGATTCTGCTTCGTCAGAGCAATTGGCATGTGTGTCAGTTTTGTCAGGTGTTTTGTTTAGTTAAGTTTTGGATCAACCTTACGGGAACAATCACTCAATGCGGTCTTCAATGGCTAATTGTGTTGAAACCAGGGCAATCCGGAGGTTTCAGCCACAATTTGCAATTGCAAATTGAGATGAGGCACATAAATAACATGACTTATGTTAGATCCATCCGACCCATGTGGAACGATAGATTTATGAATCGTTATTTTGTCTGTTGCCTTTTGTCAAGCAATAAACTTGTTGGGCAAGAGACGTCAAGCAATGGGCATCGAAGCTTGGACAACGAGTCATGAACCTAGCTGCATGTCTTGGGCGTCTCAGATGTCTTAAGGATAACTCATGCCTTGGTTAGCCACCAGTCGCCGCTAATACCGGAATCCCGAACCCTTTAGATCATAAACTCTGCGCAGTTTTGCTATGCCATCGTTGAAACCGCTGCTGAATTTGTTTTTGAAGACGACTTGTCCCTTGTGTGAGCGGTCGGCGGAGGGGGTATTTTGCCGAGACTGTTGGCGGCGAGTGCAGCGTTGTCAGGTAGAGAGTATGTCGCGGTTTTGGCAGGAGCCGATACCGCTGCTGCCCTGGGGACTCTACGGAGGAGCACTCAAACAGGCGATCGCCGCCCTCAAATATGACAAACAGCGCGCCGTGGCTCGCCCGTTAGGCCATGGGCTGGGGCAGGCTTGGCGTAGGGCTGCGATCGCCTGCCCACCTCTAACGGTGATCCCGATCCCGCTCCACGTCGATAAACAAAAGCAGCGGGGGTTTAACCAGGCGGCGCTGCTGGCGGAGGCATTTTGTCAGGTGAGTCGATTGCCGCTGTGTCCAGAGGGATTGATCCGGGTGCGGGCGACCGAGGCGCAGTTTAGTCTGTCTAGCGAGGCGCGTCTAGAAAACCTGGCCGATGCCTTTCGAGTCGGTGAGGGATTGCGCCGCCGTCCGCCGCGTGGTGCGGTGCTGCTGCTCGACGACATTTTTACCACAGGTGCCACAATTCAAGCAGCGGCTCAGTGCCTTCAGCAGCAGCAGATTGCCGTATTTGGCGTGGTGGCGATCGCGGTAGCAGGCAGAGCCGATGCAGCGTAGCCCTGCGCGTGACGTTAGCCCTGCGCGTGACGTTAGCCCTGCACCTTGATGCGAGTCAACGGCGTGCCATTATTGCCAAATATGGGTGC
>CASBQJ010000581.1 GCA_949127705.1 Synechococcales cyanobacterium PMM_0085 | reverse complement strand
CCGATGCAGCAACGCAGTGGGATCAGCAGGCAGGCGGTTAAGTTCAGAATTAATAAGTTTTGAGTTTTGAGCTAGGCAGTCAACTCAAAACTCAAAACTCAAAACTCAAAATTCAAAACCTCCTAAGCTCGCCCTGGCGACGCCAAGTTACGGAACCGGGTAAACTGGGGTTCAAATAGCAGCTTAATCGTGCCCACCGGCCCGTTGCGGTGTTTGGTAATAATCACTTCTGCAATGCCCCGGTCGGGCGTATCGGGCGTGTAATACTCGTCGCGATACAGCATCAGAATTAAGTCCGCATCTTGCTCAATCGAACCCGACTCTCTTAAGTCAGACATCATTGGGCGTTTATTGGTGCGAGATTCTACCCCCCGGCTGAGCTGAGATAGGGCAATCACAGGGACGCTTAGCTCTCGGGCTAAGCCTTTGAGGGCACGGGTCATCCGCGATAGTTCTTGCACCCGGTTTTCGCTGCCACTGCCTTCCATTAGTTGCAGATAGTCAATCAGCACTAGCCCCAACGCCCCGCCCTGCTCGGCTTGCAGGCGGCGGACTTTCGATCGCATCTCAGTAATCGAAATGTTGGGCGTATCGTCGATAAAAATCGGCATCTGCGACAGGGAACTAATGCCGTAGCCCAGAGGCTCCCACTCGTCTTGGCTGATCCGCCCCGAGCGCAAGCGGCCACTCTCGACTTGGGCTTCGCTAGACAATAAGCGATAAACTAGCTGCTCTTTCGACATTTCTAGGCTAAAAACAGCCACAGGCAGCTTGTGGAACGCCGCAATGTTGCGGGCAATGTTGAGGCAAAAGCTGGTTTTGCCCATGGCCGGACGACCCGCTGCAATAATTAGATCGGAGCGCTGAAACCCCTGGGTCATCGCGTCTAAATCGTAAAAGCCACAGGAAATCCCTGGCAGCACCATGCCCAGGGAGCGGCTTTCGATATCGGAAAAGGTGGAGGTCAAAATGTCGGACGTGGCGGTCAGGCTCTGGTTGGGTCGCGACTGGGTGATGTTGAACACCTTTTGCTCTGCTTGATCTAAAACGCTTTCGAGCGGCGTACTGGTCTCGTAGCCCAGATATGTAATTTCGTTACCGACCTGGATCATCTTGCGGCGCAGGTATTTGTCGGTCACAAGCTGGGCGTATTGGTCAATGTTGACAGCACTGACCGTGCGCTCGACCAATTGAGCAATCCGGCTTTGGCCGCCTACTTTGTCAAGCAGGTTGTGGTCGTTGAGATAGCTGGTGACGCTCATCAAGTCAGTGGGTCGCCCTTGGCTTTGAAGGATGAGCGCGGTGCGGTAAATTTCTTGATGAGCGCTGATATAAAACGCTTCGGGGCGCAGTAGCTCTGCCACCCGACCGATGGCTTCGGGGTCGAGCAAAATTCCCCCCAAAATCGCCTCCTCCGCGTCAATATTTTGGGGAGGGAGGCGATCGCTGTAGGTTTGGAAGTTAAGCTCTTGAACCATAGGACGGAATGGGGCGCAGCGGCGTTAGGGTGGGATCAAGAGATGCGTCTGGGCAGGTCGAGCCTGTGGTTCTTCCCCACTTTACTATCAGGAGTTCTTCCCCACTTTACTATCAGTAGCTCTACTACCTGTAGTATTGCGATCGCTATTCTACCCCCTACCTATAGAGAACTGAGGGTCTAGATCGAACAAACGCAATGGTTTAAGGCTACCCCCTCGCACCATCAAAAAGTGTACCCTGCAACTATTGTCGCAGAGTACTAGCGTACTAGTCTATCAATTTACCGAATCTTTACGGAGTGCCGTTAGAATTAGCCTTCCACCGCGTCGCCCGAGGGCACCACTTCAATTTCTACCACTGCGATCACGTCAGGATGCAGTTTGATATCAATTCTGTAGGTGCCTAGCTTACGGATTTCAGGTACGGTGATGCCGCGCCGATCAATTTCGTGACCCGTTGCAGTTTGGATGGCTTCTGCCACTTCCCGGTCGGTGACGGAACCAAAAATTGAATCTTTTTCGCCAGCTTGTTTCGCGATCGCCAGCTTCCCAGCATTTTCCAATGAGGCTTTCAGCACATCGGCTTCTTTTTTCAATTCCAGCAAGCGCACTCGTTCAATCGCGCGTCGCCGCTCTACCTGCTTCAAAATTCCAGGAGTCGTCCGCACTGCCAAGCCTCTCGGTAGCAAGTAGTTGCGGGCGTATCCGGGTGCAACTTCAACCAGATCACCGGTATGCCCTAGCTTGCTGACATCCTGATTAAGTACCAACTGAATCCGCTTTACCATGAGCTTTCCCAATAAACCAGTCTACTATCGTAGCGAACTGAGGGGGCGATCGCAAGTTATCGGCGGAGGCTAAACGGGTGAAACCAGAATTTTTGCTCTGGTGATCGGTAATTTGCTTACCAGACATCTTTCTTGCCCCGCAGTCTGGCAAAGGTTTGCACGGCATCGGCACTTTGCATCGCCTGCTGCACCGCTGGCGCATCCCACCGCAAAAACAGGTTTGTCAGTTTTTCGACGCCGAGCAGAGACGGAATGGTCGGTTCGGCCTGACGGCGCTGGGCTTCAACCTCGGCGTAACGGCTTTGTAGGTCAGGGTTGTGGCGATCTACAGCGCAGGCAAACTGGAGATTTTTGAGGGTATATTCGTGGGCGCACCAAATGCGGGTGCTGTCGGGCAGCGATCGCAATTTGCCTAACGACTCGACCATTTGCGCTGGCGTACCCTCAAATAACCGACCGCAGCCGCCAGCAAATAGCGTATCGCCACAAAATAAATCGCCCAACTGATCAAGCTGGCGTGGGGCAAAGTAGTAGGCGATGTGGGCGCGGGTGTGGCCTGGGACAAAAAATACCTCGGCCACGCGATCGCCAAAAGAAACGCGATCGCCCTCCTGCAAAAACACCTGCTGCCCTGGAATCCGGCCTCGATCTGCGGCTCCACCGTAGACTATAGCCGCCGGAAACTGGTGCATCAGTTGAGCATTACCACCTACATGATCGCCATGGTGGTGAGTATTGAAAATAGCAACCAGCTTGGCTCCCAGTGCCTCCACATAGCGCAAGACGGGCGACGCCTCCGCCGGATCAACAACTGCTGCAATGTTCCCGTCAGGGTTGTGCAGCACAAAAATGTAGTTGTCGGACAGGACTGGAATGCGATGAATTTTCATCTGCTACCTTCTTAAATTGGCCTCTCGCATTACTTTCTGTTGGCAGAAGAGTCGCTGAGAGATTCGGCCTGATTTACCGATTCTTTATCAAGTCTGGCGCATCCTTTGCAGAATAAACAAAAACAACCGCAGGTAATCGATCGAGAATAAAAAATAGACCAGAAAAATAAACCGTCAACCCAGTCCCAGTTGTCCAGCCTCCAACCAACAACTGCCAACGGGTATTTCAATCTGGGT
>CASBQJ010000580.1 GCA_949127705.1 Synechococcales cyanobacterium PMM_0085 | reverse complement strand
GGCTTCAGCCACGCCTTCGATCGCGTCTGTTACCCCTTGAAAAGCCTTGACATCAAAGCCAACGTCTTCTCGACCCGTTTGAGCAACCTCAATCTTGATCAGCGCCCCATTGGGGAGCTGCACCGGAACAGTTTCACTGCGGGATTCTGCAAAGGTCATGGAATGGATGTCCTCAAGTGATTGGCCATAGCCGCGTGGGGGCTGAGAGCTGAGTTACGCTACGAGTCAACTATAGTCTCCGGTTACTGATTTTTCTAATGGGTATAGCCCATTGGAACAGCTATTGAGTCAGAATGGAGATGACGTGTTGAGCGATACACTCGCTTTCGTTCTGCGTTGTACGGTACAGGTTCACAGCACCCTTTGGTGTTGACCGTTACCGCATCGGTAGAACGCTAGATTACAATCACCCGCAGCAGGATTAATCTGATTCCAATGGCTATTCCGGTCAAGCTTACCAATCGGCAACAGCAAGTTTTAGGGGCAACGGTGCGCCAATATATTGCGACAGCAAGACCCGTCGGTTCAGAAGCCCTGGTCGAAGAGTTTAATCCGAGAGTCAGTCCGGCAACTATCCGCAATGTGATGGGATATCTGGAGAAAGCGGGTTTGTTGTACCAGCCCCACACCTCAGCGGGACGGATTCCGTCGGACTCGGGTTACCGGGTGTATGTCGATCGGCTGGTTGTGCCGTCGGAAGAGACGGCTCGACAGGTTGATCAGGCACTGTCCGAGCGACTGACTGAAGGATGGAGTTTAGAGGCCGTTTTGCGCGGTGCAGCGCAGATTTTGGCTACCCTCAGCGGCTATATTACGCTGGTCACATTACCCCAAACCAGTGGCCTCAGCCAGGTACGCCACCTGCAACTGGTGCAGATTGATCCGGGGCGAGTGATGCTAATTTTGGTATTAGACTCGTACGAAACGCAGTCTACGGTGGTGAATTTGCCCAAGGCTCCTGAGGGAACTGACCTGAATGGAGAATTGTTAGAGCGTGAGTTACAGATTGTTTCTAATTTTCTTAACCATCATTTGCGAGGGCGATCGCTCTCCGATATGGCCACCTTAGATTGGAGTGATCTGGGTCGCGAGTTTGAACATTATGCCGACCTGCTGCATGTGTCCCTCAATGAGCTGAGCCGACGGACGCAAGGCTCGGTGTCAACGCAGCTATTTATTAGTGGCGTGTCTGAGGTATTGCGGCGGCATCCAGAATTTGCTGAATTGCACCAGCTGCAAACGATTATGCATTTGCTGGAATCGGAGCAAGACCAAATCTGGTCATTAATTTTTGAAGCGGCTCCAGAGCAAGCGGGTAAACGGGTGGTGATTCGGATTGGTTCAGAAAATCCATTGGAGCCAATGCGAGGCTGTACGTTGATTTCGGCGACCTATCAGCGGGGCAGTGTGCCTGTCGGCAGTTTGGGGATGCTAGGACCCACCCGGATGGTCTATGAAAATGCGATCGCCCTGGTAGAAACCACCGCCGACTATCTTTCTGAAGCCCTGACGCTGGAAGATAGACGGTAACGTTTAGCCCATCCTCTGTATCCCTTCCATGACCTATTGCCTCGGCATTGTGACCCGTGACGGTTTGGTAGTTGCCGCAGATTCGCGCACGAATGCAGGTGTAGACTACATCTCCACCTACCAAAAGCTGTTTGACTTTTCTTTGCCCGGTCAGCGGATGCTGCTGCTGTGCACCTCTGGCAACCTTTCCATTACGCAGTCGGTGCTAAATGCGCTGCATCGAGACTTGAAGCTGGATGAGTGCGAAAATCTGCACACGCTACCGACGCTATATGAGGTGGCCTGCTATGTCGGTCAAACGATTCGGCAAATTCAAGAACGCGATCGCCCTTGGCTAGAGCGAGACAAAATCGATTGCTCTTCCAATTGTCTATTGGCAGGGCAGATTGAAGGGGAGTCTCCCGAGCTTTACCTAATTTACCGACAGGGCAACTGCATCCAAGCCACCCCCGAAACACCCTTCTTGCAAATTGGCGAAACCAAATACGGCAAGCCCATTCTGGATCGAATTTTGAGCTATGAAACAGCGGTAGAAGATGCCGCCAAATGTGCGCTGCTCTCGATTGACTCCACCATGAAATCGAATATTTCGGTGGGACCACCCATTGACTTAGTCATGTACAAAGCCAATAGCCTGCAAATTGACTATCGCCTACGACTGGAGCTAGGCGATCCGTATCTGACAAAAATCCGCAAACAGTGGGAAATCTCGCTGAAAAGTGCCTTCGACCAAATGCCCAGCGTCGATTGGGAAGCGCATACGCGAGAATCGCCCGCTTAAAACTATTAAAAATCAGTGGGGTACGCTCAGCCTATCCCACTGACTACATATCCCACTGACTACATATCCCACTGACTATAGCCACAACTATTGGTGGCCGCCGACTGCTTTAGATGTGGATGCCACACTCAGTCTTGCCAGTCCCACGCCAGCGGCCAGCGCGCTCATCTTCACCATCTGCTACTTGGGTCGTGATCGGCTCATCGCCAATACTGGGGTAGCCTTGGTCATGCAGTGGATTATAGACCACGCCGTGTTCTGCTACATACGCCCAGCTTGCCTCACGCGTCCAGCTAGCCAAGGGGTTCACCTTAATCCGCCCCTGAGTGTCTAGCTCAAATACTGGCATTTCAGCCCGCGTTACCGCCTGGTCGCGGCGGCGTCCGGTAATCCAAGCGACGGTATTGAGTTCCTTCAGACCCCGGTTGAGGGGTTCAATTTTGGTGACATCGTGGAATTTAGCAATGTCGGTATCCCACAGGGCGTCGCCGTATTTTGCGGTAAATTCCTCACGGGTAGTGAGATCGGGCATCTTGTAAACCTGGAGATTCAGGCCGTAGATTTCTTTTGCCTTGGCCACCAGTTCTAGAGTTTGCTTGAAGTGATAGAGTGTGTCTAGAAAAATGACGGGGACGGGCTGAGCTGGCTTTAACTGTCGATAAAGAATGTCGGTGATGACTAAGTCGTCTACGTTAAATGCGCTAGTTTGAACGAAGCCAGCGGGAATATTTTCAACGCACCAGGCCAGAATATCTTGGGGAGAGGCGGTCTCAAATCTCCGGTTGAGTTCGTCGAGGTCAACGTTGAGGGTTTGAGCCGGAGACTCTACGGAATAGGACATAGGACTCTTCTAGAAGTTGTGTATCGTTGCCATCAATTTATCCTACCGCTAAAGGCGCAAAACCTACCGGGGAATGGGGGAATTTATGCAAGGAGGGGGAAGGAGATGGGTGAGAATTAGGGGGCGTTGCTGATTAGAGGTATCAATTTCGTAGGAGCGGTTCGCGAACCGCCCCTACAGTAAGGTTAAATATTGGCGGTTCATACCTGCATTCAGCAACGCCAATTAGGGATACCAGATATGGGAGTGAGGGCCAATGCATCTGATTTTGTATAGCAAGCCGGGGTGTCATTTGTGTGAGGGGTTGCAGGAGAAGCTAGAGCAGATTCACAGCTTGCCAATTGAACTAGAGATTCGAGATATTACGACCCGTGAGGATTGGTTTAAGACGTATGAGTACGAAATTCCGGTATTGATGCTGGCAAGGGCAACCGATGCTGAGGGCCAGACAAATGGTCAAACTCCAGTTTCGCTGCACCAGTCGCTTGTGCAATTGCCAAGGCTTTCGCCGAGGGGAACGGTGGCGCAGCTAGAAACTATGCTGAAAAAATACGCGACGGATGAATCGCAGAGCAGCTGAGACGGAAAGCCTGTGTTTGCCTGAGTAGTCAAGGCGTAATGCGATCGCCCAACCGCAACCGGGCAATCTGAAATATTTCGGTGAGGGCTTGCTGTTGTTCTACGGCGGGCGGGTTTTGCAGGCGGTGTTGGAAGGCAGCTAAAATGCTGTGCTTTGTGTGCTGTCTGACGGCAATCAAAAAGGGGAAACCGAATTGAGCGGTGTAGGTTTGATTCAGCGCTTGAAACTGCGCAAATTCTGCACTGGTCAGCTGATCTAGCCCCGCACCGGCTTGCTCTTGCACCGATGCATCTGCCATTTTGTGGGCAGCAACGGCTTTGCTGCCCAAGTCGGGATGGGCGCGAATCAGCGCTAGCTGGAAGTCGGAGCCAGCCGCCTGCACCACCGCAACCATGGCCTGATGTAAGGCGTCCAAACTGGCGAAGGGGCGTTGGTGCCAGGTGTTTTGGGCGATCGCCGGCGTATGTTCAAAAATGCCATCTAGCGCTGCAACAAAGGCATCCTGGCTACTTTGGTTGAGCTTGGTAAGGGAAAGAGACATAGTAATAGTGTGGAACAGTTGAATTGAGACGTTCACCCCACCATCTGCCGCGAAATTTTGTTGGTGCGCTCGACTAGCATCGGCAAATCAACGGTGGTCAGATGCCCTCGATCGACGACTTTTTTGCCGTTAATGAAACTGTAGTCCACTGAATCTACTGGGCAGAACACCAGAGCGGCCACTAGGTCGTGCTGCGCTCCGGCAAATTGGGGGCGATCGCCATCAATCGCAATCAAGTCTGCTGACATCCCAGGGGCGATCGCGCCAATATCGTCTCGGCCTAGCACCCGTGCTCCGCCCAGGGTTGCCAGTTCTAAGATCTCCCGTGCCGTCATCGCTGCCGGATTGCATTCCCGCACCCGCGCCATCAAAAATGCCGTGCGCGCCTCATATAGCAAATTGCCCGCATCATTGGAGGCCGATCCATCTACCCCCAAACCCACAGGCACACCGTGATCAAGCATCTTGCGGATGGGGGCAATGCCGCTGGCAAGGCGGGCATTGCTGCACGGACAGTGTGCCACCCCCGTTCCAGTGCGGCCAAATTTGAGGATTGAGTCATCGCTCAGCTGCACACAGTGAGCGTGCCAGACATCGTCGCCCAGCCAGCCTACCGCTTCGGCATAGTCGCCTGGAATCATGCCAAAGTTGGCCAAGCTATAGTCTACGTCAGATTTGTTTTCGGCCAGATGAGTGTGCAGCCTCACGCCGGTATAGCTCCGCGCCAGCGCCGCCGACTC
>CASBQJ010000579.1 GCA_949127705.1 Synechococcales cyanobacterium PMM_0085 | reverse complement strand
TACCTGGGAAGTCGAGTTGAAGCCTGTGACTGCCTGGAGCTGTTCTCACGGGGTCGATCGCTGGCAGGATGACTGTGGCTGTGGCGGCGGCGGCCTATGGAATCAAAAGTGGCGCAGACCCCTGCGAGATACGCTGGACTGGCTGCGGGATCAGCTAATTCGGATCTATGAACATCAGGGCAGCAAGCTGTTTAAAGATCCGTGGCAAGCGCGTGATGCCTATATCGATGTGATTGGCGATCGCTCTGTGACCACGATCAACCAATTTCTAGCCACCCACCAGTCCCACAGGCTGACTAACAGTGAACGGGTCGATGCCCTGCGGCTGCTCGAAATGCAGCGCCATGCTCTGCTGATGTATACGAGCTGCGGCTGGTTCTTCGAGGAAGTGTCTCGACCCGAAGGAACGCAAATTTTGCGCTATGCGGCTCGCGCCCTCGAACTGGCCGAAGACTTGGCTGGCGTCCAGCTTGAAAAAGCCTTTATCCGCCGATTAGCCACGATCCCCAGTAATGTAGAAGCATTTGCCAACGGCGCGGAGGTGTTTCGTCAACTCGTAGCTTCGGCTCGGGTCAGCTCTGAGCAGGTAGCGGCGCATTATGCCATCAGCTCTTTGTTTAACTCTTATGCCTCTGAACAGCGCATTTACTGCTACACCGGACAGCGGCTAGATTACCAACTTCAGCGCATGGGTGCCTTGACGCTGGCAGTTGGACATGTCCAACTCACCTCAGAAATTACCCGAGAATCGATCAACTTGGTCTATGCCGTGTTGCATCTAGGCGGCTGGGATTTCCACTGCTGCGTGCAGCCCTTCACGAGCCGCCGAGCCTACCTGCAACTGAAGGACGGCATGATGGAATCGCTGACGCTGGCTAGTGCAGCACAGGTAATTTTAGCCATGAGCCGAGTATTTGGGGAGCAGTCTTACGGCCTCCAAAATCTGTTTGCTGACGATCGCCATCGGATTATGCGTCTCCTCAGCCAGGAGACATTAACGCGATTAGATCAGCTGTATACCCAGGTCTATCGAGACAACTACGGCGTATTAATGGCGTTTCAGCGAGATGATTTGGCAGCACCGCACGAGCTACAGGTGGCCGCAGAGGTTGCCCTCGGACACCGAGCCATCACCTCACTCCAGGCTCTCGAACGCGAAACCGGTGATTTTCCACCCGCCCATCCTCAGCTTTGCGCCAGCTATTTGGCAGAACTGGAGGCGATCGCCACCGAAGCCAATCACCTGCGCTGCCAGATCCGCCAACCTCAGATCAAACCAACCTTAGAGCGACTGATTTTGCGATCGCTTTGGCACTTACTCCACGACATCAGCCCTGCCACCTTAGAAGTAGATGTGTGCTGGATTGCTCGATTAATTGCGATTGGACAACAGCTTCACCTGCCCCTACTGCTCGATCGCGCTCAAGAACTTTACTTCCGCAGCCTGCAACACCACATTGTGCCGCAGCATCTGTTACCACGCCTACTGGATGTTGCTCGCTTGAAGCCAGCTGGCAAAACCTCGGAACATAGCGCCTGTTTAAACGCCATAGACCTGCACCATCTACTCAAGCTCGGGCAAATCTTACAAGTAGAGGTGGAAATCTGGTTAGAGCGGCTTCAAGATGCGTCAAGCACCCGTATATCTCCCCCTAAAGCCCATTAAAAAAACAGGCTTAAAAGTCAAGCGGGCGTCCTACTAAATAAGACATCCGCTCGACTCTAAGAGACAAAGTTTAATTTAAGGGCGAACGATGGGGCTCGAACCCACGCATGGCGGAATCACAATCCACTGCCTTAACCACTTGGCTACGCTCGCCATAACATTTGTTACTATAGCATATTCTCAAAACCAGGTCTAGCCACCAAAAACCAACTCACCTGGCTGCAACAGTATCAGAGCCAAAACCCTCAATACTAGTCTTATACTCAATTCCATAGCTACCATGAAATCCAGGAAGATTGCATTTTTCGTAACGGTTCTAGCGTTTACCGGGCTAGGCGTTGCGATGGCACTCACCAACCCCCCTCGCTCGGCCTATAACCGCTACGCCACCAAGCGGCTGACGCGCTATCTCAAGCAAAATGTTTGCCCTCAAGCGCCAAACATTCTGGGCAATGATTTGCAAGACCAATGTATTGATCTGCTAAAGGAAAATCAGGCTGACATCAAAAAAATAATTACAAAAAATACAAAGCAAAGCAATTTTCTATTCCTTAGCCTCTACAAAACCGATCTTTCAGTGCATGAGCTGCTGCCGAGCGAGATTCGCCAGTTTGTTTCACCCCAACTGCTTCCAGCTTACACGTTTGAAACGGTAGGTATATTTCAAGACTTCCATACCTATAAAGCCCGACGACGATAAGGCTCAAAGACTATAAAAAAGCGCACTCTAACCGTTAAGTAGAGTGCGCTTCTGTTCAAATGGATTGACTGAATGCCAATCTATTTGACCGTCGCTTTACCGCCAGCTTCTTCCAATTTCTTCTTGGCTTCTTCGGCAGCTTCCTTGGGCACTCCTTCGCGGATGGCTTTGGGGGTAGATTCTACGACGTCTTTCGCTTCTTTTAGACCCAAACCAGTCAATTCACGAACGATCTTCAGCACAGCAATCTTCTTGTCGGCAGGCACTTCGGTCAAAATCACGTCGAATTCGGTTTGCTCTTCGACTTCTTCTACCGCCGCTGCACCCGGTGCACTAGCCATCATCATCATGCCGCCAGCAGGAGCTGCTGCGGTTACGCCAAAGGCTTCTTCAATTTGTTTGACGAGTTCAGCCGCTTCTAGCAAGGATAGCGTTTTGAGCTTTTCGAGAATTTCATCAGTAGCAGCAGACATGGAGGATCTCCTCTAAGTTGAATGTGGATAATGTAAACAGTTTTAAGCAGAGAATAACAGCCTCAACAATCGGCCAGCCAGACGTTAGGCGGCTGCTTGATCGTTGTCGGCGGTATCGTTGTCGGCGGTGTCCTTGTCGGCGATCGCCTGCACACAGCGAGCCAGCGACGACGGGATTTCCTTGATGCCAACCGCAACCTTGGTTGTAACGGCGTTGAGAGCACCTGCGATTTGAGCAATCAGCTGTTCCTTCGACGGCAAATCTCCGATCGCCTTCACATCGGCTTCAGACAGTGCCCGCCCTTCCATGACTCCACCGCGAATTACGGTTTTCTTGGAGATTTTTTGGAAGTCTTGGTACGCTTTGATCGCACCGCCAATATCGTCTTTGACTAGCAAAAAGGCAGAAGACTCTTTGCAAAACTCGGTGATTGGTTTCCAGGTGGGGCTGTCTTGCACCGCAATCCGCATCAGCGTGTTTTTGGTGACCTTACACTCTGTGCCACTGGGACGCAGACGCGTCCGTAGGTCAGTAATTTCGGCTACGGTTAAGCCCTGATAGTCAATCACAAATGCAATCTGTGATGCACTCAGGCTTTCTTTTAGCTCAGCAATAATAGCCTGCTTGTTTTCTAGCGTTCTACCCATACGTATCTCACCTCCTTAAATCGGGTACAAAATCATCAAACCTGTCTTTCCACTGAAGCATCTTGCCTTCCTGACCGATAAAAAACCCCGGACATGATGCCGGGGTAATATCTACTTCAACCGCTGACCTCACCATAGAGATGGGTAGCGGTTGAAGGTTAGATAAACCTCGGCAGGCGATTAAGCGATTAGCTCCTGCTGTCTCTGGCTTAGAGATTCAGTTGTGAAAACGGTATGGCTGTTTACGAAGTCTCTCGCGTTACAAATGCACTAGGTCAAGGACATTAAAGCATGCAACCGGGGGCATCAGGCCGAGGCAGCATCACCTAACTTCATGTCACGCAGCCCGTTGATATCTACCTCGATGGAAGGACCCATCGTAGAAGCAATGAACATGGTGCGCCAGTAGCGACCCTTAGCGCCCGAAGGACGATTGCGGTCGATAGTTTCTTGTAATGCCTTGAGGTTAATCAGCAAATCTTCGGCAGAGAAAGTTGCCTTACCAAACATAACGTGGACAATGCCCGTTTTGTCAGCACGAAACTCTAGTTTACCAGCTTTGAACTCGGCGATCGCCTGAGGCACGTCAAACGTGACTGTTCCTCCTTTCGGCGAAGGCATCAGGCCGCGAGGACCCAACAACCGACCCAGTTTTGCCACAGCTGGCATCATATCTGGAGTGGCAATCAGCACGTCAAAATCCAGCATCCCTTTCTGGATTTGGTCAATGAGCTCTTCTGAACCCGAAAGGTCAGCCCCTGCACCCGCTGCTTCCGCGACCTTTTCCCCTCGGGCAATCACCGCCACCCGGATCAGTTGACCTGTACCCTTGGGCAGCGCCACCGTGGTGCGCAGCTGCTGGTCGGTATATTTAGGATCAATTCCTAGACGAATATGCGCTTCAGCAGACTCAGAAAACTTAGCTGTAGCGGTTTCCTTGAGCAGGGCAAGCGCGTCTGCCGGGTCGTAGGCCCGATCCTCGACCTTTTTCTGCAACTCATTTAATCGACGCGATACTTTTTTGGCCATATTTACTCCTGGGGTGCTAACGAAATAAAAATTTCTCCCCCGATAACAGTACATTTTGCAGTGGATTCAAACTGGAATCCAGTTAAAAGCAACCATTCCTAACTAAAAATAGCTAGTCGGCGATCGTCACGCCCATATTGCGGGCTGTACCCTCAATGATTTTCATCGCCGCATCAACGTCATTGGCGTTGAGATCAGGCATCTTGGTCTGGGCAATTTCTTTCAGTTGGGCGCGGCTTAAAGAACCAACCTTGAGCTTATTGGGGGTACCCGAGCCTTTTTCCTTACCCAGCGCTTTCAGAATTAAAACTGACGCGGGGGGTGTTTTGAGGATGAATGTGAAGCTCCGATCTTCAAAGACCGAAATTTCGACCGGAATGACTAGTCCTACCTGATCGGCAGTTCTAGCATTATATTCCTTGCAAAACATCATGATGTTAACCCCATGCTGACCCAATGCTGGGCCAATCGGGGGTGCAGGGTTCGCTTTGCCTGCATTGATAGCCAATTTAATGACTGCGACAACCTTTTTTGCCATGACTTCGTTAGCTCTGTTTCTGAACCTGATTGAACTCCAACTCTACAGGTGTGTCTCGGCCAAAGATTGAGAGTAGTGCCTTGAGCTTGCTGCGCTCAGGGCTAACCTCAATGACCTCGCCTTCAAATTCTTTGAAGGGTCCCGATAGCACGACAATCTTATCTCCAGCTGCCATGTCAATCTTGACAACCGGCTTTTGCTCTTGGGCACGCTTAAAGATGCGCTCAACTTCCGACGCACCCAACGGCATGGGCTTAACATGCCCACGCCCACGCCCGTAGCGACGCTTTTGCTCTGCCCCAACAAAGTTAATCACGTTGGGCGTATTTTTGATGACCTGCCAGGCTTCATCATCCATAATCATGCGAATCAAGACATAGCCGGGGAAGACTTTCTCACTGGCCTCTTTGGGCTTACTGGCCTTTTGAGGTTTCAGAATCGGAGTCTGAGGGATCTCAATTTGCAAGATCCGGTTTGCCACATCTAACGTCCCAATTCGCTGTTCCAGGTTGATCTTGACCCGGTTTTCGCAACCGGAGGCAACCTGAACCGCATACCAACGAGCAGTTCCTTGAAGAACGGCCGATTCCGCTTCGTCAAATTGGGCGTCTTTAACTGACTCTAAGTTGTCCGATTCATCTGAAGCAAAAACCATCAGAACACCTGCTTGGCAGCCCAAATAAACAAGTTATCGAACAAATAAATGATGGTCGCCGAAAGGGTCACCATCAAAATAACCGCGAGAGATTCGCTCACCAATTGCTGACGACTGGGCCAGACCACTTTGTCTAGTTCTTCCTTGGTTCCTTTGAGGAACGTAGGAATACTAAACGCTGCCGACTGATCCAAAACCTTTGCCTCGGATGGTTTCGCTGCCTTTGCTTCCGCAGTGACAGTCTCTTGCCCTTTAACTTCGTCTTTTTCTGCCATGGTTTATCTCCTCGCCAGCGCCGGAGGGATGGGGAGTGGTTAGCACAACTTTGAGGTATTGAGTCTTACCCAAGTGCATAGCGCCTAAGCGCACACAGCTCAGCTAAGAACGAGCCTGATGAGCTAACCCTGACGTTACCGCCGGATTCTCCCAACTTGCCCCAACTGCCATCCAAGGCACAAAATTAGTGCTTTCGTATGATAGCACTTGAACAAGTATGTCTGAACAGTGATTTTCGTATCTTAATTGATGTTCTTTCGCTGATGAGGGTCTAGCCGCCGCCCGCCCAAACGGCGATCGCCTAGCCAGCTTCATCTCTACCGAACAATCGAGACGACGCCAGGTAGGGTCGATGATTCAACAATAGGTCTCGATACAGTTCTTCGAGGCGGGTAATGTTGCGGGTCAGGGTATAGCGGTCTAGCACCCGTTGGCGGGCTTTTCGTCCTAGTAAAGCAGTGAGTTCAGGGTGATCGCGGAACATCGGTAACAGCGTTTGTAGCTGAGTTGAAACGCGCTGGGTGCTGAGAACAACACCTGCACCATCGTCTAAGACTTCGCCATCGGCTCCGGCATCGGTTGCTAAACAGGCAGCGCCACAGGCCATAGCTTCTAGAAGAGAGAGCGAGAGACCTTCGACCAGCGAAGGGAGGATGAAAATATCGGCTCCGCGTAGAATTTCGATGCGCCGCTGCTCATCGGCAATGAAGCCTAACCAAATGATTCCCAGATCGCTGCCATAAAACGGCATTAACGTGTGAGCTAGAGGGCCGCTACCGACAATCGCCAGCTTACTGCCTTCGCCCATATCGGCCTGTTTCCAGGCTTTCAGCAGGGATTCTACATTCTTTTCAGTGGCAATTCTGCCCTGATAAACAAATAGACGGCGGGCATCTAGTTCACTCTTGAGCCGAGATAAACCAGGAGAATACCGTTCGACATCTACCCCATTGGGAATAACGGCCAGCCGATCTTGAGGAACACCGAGCCGCATCAACAGGTCACGCTGAATCTCGGAGAAAATAATGACGCGCTGGTAGTTGGCTAAGCAGGGTGCATAGAGCTGATACATCAGGTGTTGGGTGCCTGATGTGAGGTTGCGCCGCTTGCGGTCGAAGGGGGGATGAAAAGTTGCCACTAAAGGCAGATTTAGCTCTTCACAAATTTCGGGCAGGACAAAATCAAGCGGAGATAGGGTAAGAGAGGCGTGGACAACATCAGGCTTTAGCCGCCTCAGTGCCTGACTCAAAACCCGACTAGCTTTGGGAGAGGGGATGGTGTAAATCTGTGATTTGTAAAGGCATGGAATTGAAACTTCTTGAAGTTCCTCAGGCAACAGTTCTGCTACAGATTCTTCCTGAGCGAAGTGCAGAAAGCTAACATGATGACCACGCTCTAGAAGCGCATTTGTCACCTCTCGACCGTAGGTAACATTGCCGCAAAAGGGCGATTTTTTACCAAGCCAGGCAATATGCATTCAAATTAACGGTAATTTTGAAAGGATTTACATGAATATATGAATTTAATCATCATTTAATCATTTCCGATACCGGTTAGTTTGTTTTTGAGCGGGCGATCGCCCAACTCAGCATGCCACCCGCCAGTGCCAGGGCTGCCAGCATTAAAAACACAATCCGCAACCCAAAGAAAGTTTCTGCCACCCCAGCCAGCGCTAACGGCAGACTGAGGGCAATGTTAATGGCGTTGTTTTGCAGGCCAAACACCTTGCCCCGCATTTCTTCTGGCGTTTCTTCTTGGATTGCCGTTTGCATGGGGATAGCGACGATCGCCGCACAGGCTCCAAACACTGCCAGCAGAATTAATACAGGAACTAACCGCTGATTAAATAAAGACAGAGCCGCCAGCGCCGCTGTCATGCCCAACGAGCCATACAAGTTGAGCTGGGCGCGGGCAAATCGC
>CASBQJ010000578.1 GCA_949127705.1 Synechococcales cyanobacterium PMM_0085 | reverse complement strand
TAGCAACTCGATAGGATTGGGACAAATCTAGATTTCCTCCGGCTTTAATGACGCATGGGGCTTAACGATGATTCCTTTGAGCCTCTTCATCTATTAATTGTTTGCATCTGTTGATTGATTTGTTGATTGATTTTAAGTTTGATCGTTTGAATCTGCTGCGTGAAAACTAGCTGAAACGATATGAGATTTTTAAATTTCTGATTTTGGTAGCGTTCGGGAGCTGAATCTGCGTGCCATTCTAGCCTGTCTCAGCACAACCCGCTCAGCATCATATGATTTAGCTTAGAGCTAAATTCCTCATCAATCTAGCACCAAACGCAACAAGCGCTCAAAAGCTAGGCCAGAACCTCACGGGAGAGGCATCTAGCTTTGAGGAATTTCGCCCGATCATGTGCGGGTTGCTTCAGAAATCAGTTACGATGGCTTATTGCAAGGATGCTAAGCCCACATGAGGTTAGCATTCGTTTGACCTCTGTCACAAAGAATCTGATGAAAGTTACCCAGGAAAAACTTCCCGCTAGTCGGGTCGGTCTAGAAATTGAGATCCCGCCCGAAGCATCCCAGCAGGCATATGATAAAGTCCTGCAACAGTTTATGCGTAATGCCAATATTCCTGGGTTTCGTAAAGGAAAGGTACCTCGCCAAGTCTTAATCCAGCGGTATGGGAGCGGTCGGCTCAAAGCGGCAGCCCTAGAAGAACTGCTGGAAGATACCTTAAAAAAAGCGGTGGAGCAAGAAAAGATTGACGCCCTAGGTAGCTTTGAGCTGCGCTCTTCTTTTGAAGACTTGGTGAGTCAGTTTCAGCCTGGGGCTGCCTTAATAGTGTCAGCCGTGGTAGACGTGCCTCCCCAAGCCACTCTCTCGGTCTATCAGGGGTTAGCCGTCAAGGCAGAAGCAATTGAGTACGACCCAGCCAAGGTCGATGAGCTGTTAGAGAACTACCGCAACCGTTCTGTAACTCGTGTCCCGGTAACAGATCGACCAGCGCAAGAAAAAGACCTGGCCATAGTTGACTTTACGGGTCAGGTAAAAACAGGCGAGGACGAGGCTGACTTGGAAGAGATTCCAGGTGGCAGTGCTCAAGATTTTGAGATTGAGCTGTTAGAAGGTAAATTCATTCCCGGATTTATTGATGGCATTTTGGGGATGAATGTGGGAGAAACCAAGACCGTTTCTGCAACGTTCCCAGAACCTTATCCGCAAGAAAACTTGGCAGGTAAGCCTGCCATTTTTGAAGTTACTCTCAAAGATTTAAAAGAAAAAGAGCTGCCTGAACTAGACGACGATTTCGCCGAAGAGATTAGCGAATTTGCAACGCTTGCGGAGCTGAGAGAATCGCTGGAAACCCGCTTCCGCACTGAAGCAGAAGATAAAACCAAAGCGAACAAGCAAGAAGCGTTGTTGAAAGAATTGGTGATCCATGTCGAAGTAGACCTACCCGAAACGTTGGTACGTCGAGAGATGGATTACATGATTACTCAAACCGCAATGCGATTGAGTGAGCAGGGAATGGACGTCAAAAAAATGTTCACCCCCGAAATTGTGGAGTCCCTGCGCAATAGTTCTCGTGGAGAGGCGATCGCCCGGATTCAGCGGACGATGGCGCTAGGGGAAATTGCCAAACAAGAGTCGCTTACCGTCACCTCAGCAGACGTGGATGCCAAAGTGCAAGAGGTGCTGACAGACATGGGCGAGCGTGAAGTTGATCGCGATCGCCTGCGTGAAGTGGTAGAAGAAGATCTGATGCGGGATAAAATCTTTGATTGGTTAGAAGCCAACAACACGATCGAGCTGGTTCCTGAAGGGTCGCTCACGCCCGAACCCAGTGAAGAGCTTAGCTCAGCTAGTGTTGAGGTGGAATCAGAGGGATCAGATCAAGCTGCCTCTGATCAAACTGTAACGGTTGAAGCGGTTTCAGTAGCTGTAGATGAATCTGCCGCCGAGCTAGAGGAACGCTCAGACGCCGCTACCAACGATCCGTTAGTAGACAGCAGCGATAGTGATGAAGGCTCAAACCCTTCTAGCCGCAAGCTCACCAAGGGAAACCCTGACAAAATAGATGCAGGAGAATCTGAGGAAGGGGTATAGATAGGGGGATAACCGAAGCAGCTTAACTGATTCGGCTAGAGGTACACTAAGGCTAGGTTGAAATGCATTTTAGATTGAGATGCATCGGTTAATCTGGCTTTTAGGTGATGGCTACATTGCATCGTGTGTAAGCAAATCTTCAGATTCCTTACCAGTCCCAAGGGAGTTAAGGCATAATATCCGGTATGACTTTGTTTATCCGGCATAACTTGGCTCCCCATCCTTTGGCTTAACCGATTCGCATGTCACCTCAAAATTCTATCCGTCCTCAGTGAATTAGTTCTTCCGCCCAGCCTTGTGCTGTTACCCGTGTAATTTTTATGCTCGTATCTCAGTCTTCAGATTACGCCATTACTAGCACTCGTCCCCTTGCCGTTTCCTCCTTAGGGGGTCAAGCTTCAAGCTCACTCACCGCAATGATTCCAATGGTGGTTGAGCAGTCAGGGCGTGGAGAGCGGGCATTTGATATTTATTCTCGACTGCTGCGGGAGCGGATTATTTTTTTAGGTACGCCTGTAGACGACGCGGTCGCCGATTCTATCGTGGCGCAGCTCTTATTTCTAGATGCTGAAGATCCCGAAAAAGATATCCAGATCTACATCAACTCTCCTGGGGGGTCGGTGACGGCAGGCATGGCTATCTACGACACTATGCAACAAGTACGTCCCGATATCGTGACAATTTGTTTTGGGTTGGCTGCTAGTATGGGAGCATTCTTGCTGACAGCAGGAGCGGCTGGCAAGCGGATGTCGTTGCCGAGTTCTCGAATTATGATTCATCAGCCGTTGGGAGGCGCTCAAGGGCAGGCGGTAGATATCGAAATCCAAGCGCGTGAAATCCTCTACCACAAGCGCAAGCTCAACGAACTGCTGTCATTTCACACCCATCAGCCCTTTGATAAGCTCGAAGCCGATACCGAACGAGATTTCTTTATGTCTGCTGAGGAAGCCAAGCAATACGGTTTAATTGACCAAGTTGTCTCGCGGCAAGAGCTATCTGCTGTCCGAGAAACTGTCACCGCACTGAATTAAGGGGCGACCATGTCAAAGTATGACTCCCATCTCAAATGTTCATTCTGTGGTAAATCACAAGAGCAAGTTCGTAAACTGATCGCTGGACCGGGGGTTTACATTTGTGATGAATGTGTGGATCTATGCAATGAGATCTTAGATGAGGAGTTGTTTGACTCTAGGTCAACGGTGCCACAGGCTTCACCGAGGCGAGAGCAACAGCCTGAAAAACAGCGGCCAGCGCGATCGCCCCGGATGTCATTAACCCAAATTCCTAAGCCCCGAGAGATCAAAAAACATCTCGACGAGCATGTGATTGGTCAGGACGAGGCCAAGAAGATCCTATCAGTGGCCGTTTATAACCACTACAAGCGGCTGAGTTTTACCCAACCCAAAGGCAGCACCAATAAGGTTGAGGACACCGTTGAGCTACAAAAATCCAACATTTTGTTGGTAGGGCCAACAGGGTGTGGTAAAACGCTCTTAGCCCAGACCCTGGCCGAGATGCTTGATGTCCCCTTTGCCGTAGCAGACGCTACTACGCTTACCGAAGCCGGGTATGTCGGCGAAGACGTTGAAAACATTTTGCTGCGGCTGTTGCAGGTTGCCGACCTAGATGTAGAGGAAGCGCAGCGAGGCATCATCTACATCGACGAAATTGACAAAGTGGCACGCAAGAGCGAGAACCCATCCATTACCCGTGATGTGTCGGGTGAAGGGGTGCAGCAAGCCCTGCTAAAGATGTTGGAGGGGACGATTGCTAACGTGCCGCCTCAAGGTGGGCGCAAGCATCCTTATCAAGACTGCATCCAAATTGACACTAGCAATATTCTGTTTATTTGCGGGGGTGCGTTTGTTGGCTTAGAAAAGTCAGTTGAGCAGCGCATTGGCAAAAAGTCGATGGGCTTTGTCCAACCCGGTGAAGGGCAAACAAAGGAAAAGCGCACGGCAGATGTGCTAAAAAGTCTGGAGCCAGACGATTTGGTTAAGTTTGGCATGATTCCTGAATTCATTGGCCGGGTTCCGGTGGTTGCGGTCGTCGATCCGCTGGATGAGGATGCGCTGGCCGAAATTTTGACAGAACCCCGCAATGCTCTGGTGAAGCAGTACCAGAAGCTGATGAAGATGGACAATGTGCATTTGGAGTTTAAGCCAGAGGCGGTGCGGGCGATCGCCAAAGAAGCCTACCGTCGCAAGACCGGAGCTAGAGCGCTGCGCAGCATTGTTGAAGAGCTGATGCTAGATGTGATGTATGAGTTGCCCTCGCGCAAAGATGTCACTCGCTGCTTAATTACCCGAGAAATGGTTGAGAAACGATCTACAGCCGAACTGCTGCTGCATCCGTCTTCACTGCCCAAGCCAGAGTCGGCTTAAACGAGCAGTGCTTTGGCTGTCGCAGCGATTCAGCCAAAGCAGAAATTTTGGATTGTGTAGCTCAATGGGGCGAGGCCATGAAAGGATAAGAGTAGATTTCATTCCTACGCATTATTCAGACCGATGCCTTACCTTTCAATTCGCGGAGTAGACCACTATTATGAGTGGATTAGCACAGCCGAAAATCCACCATCGGGTCACAAACCCGTCATGGTATTTTTACATGGCTGGGCAGGCTCAGCCCGATACTGGGAAACGACAGCTCGGGCGTTGGTCGATCACTTTGACTGCTTGCTGTACGATCTGCGCGGGTTTGGGCGATCGCCACTGCCAAAACCTATTCCTCCAGAGGTAGCCGCAATCGGCTACGAACTAGAAACCTACGCAGATGACTTGGCACTGCTGGCCGATGCCTTAGGGATTCAAACCTTTTCGCTCAACGCGCACTCTACGGGCGCGTCGATCGCCACATTCTTTCTCAATCGCCATGCAGCACGGGTTGATCGCGCCATTCTCACCTGCAGCGGCATTTTTGAATATGACAAAAAAGCCTTTGAAGCCTTCTACAAATTTGGCAAATACGTTGTAGAATTTCGGCCACCGTGGCTGTTAAACATCCCATTGGCCGATCGAATGTTTATGTCGCGATTTTTGAGTCGCCCCATTTCTGGTGAAGCCCGACGGGCATTTTTAGAAGACTACATCATGGCAGACTATGACGCGGCGCTGGGCACGCTTTACACCGCCGTTAGTAAAAAAGCGGTTGATGTGATGCCGCAAGAGTTTGCTCAACTGGCGATGCCTACGCTCCTGATTTCGGGGCAATACGACAAAATCATTCCCGTTGATATGGGCGATCGCGCTTCCGCCCTGAGCCATCACATCCAGCATGTTGTCATCGCCAACACTGGGCATTTTCCCATGCTCGAAGACGCCCCAACGTACTTGAATCATCTTCGGACATTTTTGAGCCTACCCAGCCCATCATTGAGTTAGTAAAATAGCTTCCTCCTTCATCCTTCCCTTCATCCCTCATTACTGCCCGCCGTCATCGCTGTAATGACCGCCTGCTGACTCACCTGTTCATAAACAGTCTTAAGGTGATCCATCACCGCTTGAGCCGGAAGTGAAGCAGAACTCGCTGTGCCTTCTGGCTTGAGCGGCAATAGTCCTAACACATCCAGCACGGTTTCGGTACTGGGAGGGGGAACGATCACCACTAGCGACGGTTCTAGCTGATTGTCGTACTGCCAGAATTGATGTGGGTCGAGCGAGAGGCTTAGATCAGATGCAGGGGGCAACGCCAGCTCTGAGGTATCAGCGTCCCCATTCATGCTGCGAAGTTGGCGCAGTGCCGTAATGATTTGTTCTTTAGTGCGACCCCGCAGCTGAAACAGCACAAACGGATCTTCACTGAAGCGATCGCCCAACACATAATAGACCGCGCCGATGTGCTTGCAAGGATTAGCGGGGTCGGGGCAAGAACATTTGCTGTGGATATCAAACTTGGTAAAGGGAAACAGGCTCAACCCATTGGAAGTAAACACTTCCTCAATGTTTTGAGGCATTTCGCCCGCGAGCAGCTTTGCCGAAAAAATTGCCTGCTGTGACAGCGACTCAATCACATATTGCCATTGCTCTTCATCAAATGGGTCAAGAGAGAGCGACACCTTGTATGGTTCTGGAGCCGTTCCCTGCACCAGCGCATGCACCTTAGACCCGCGAAAATCAAGTGCTAAAACATGCCCCTCCCGCGCATAGTTGCGGGCACGCGCTAAGCGACGAATCCAACCAAATGACTCTAGTACATCAATCCACCGTTGTGCCCACCATTCCCGACCGGGTTGTGCATCGTAGTTTGTCATACGTGAAACTTCCGTGTTCTCTTGCAGGAGTAGTAGTTACAGTTGGGATGATAAGTGTAAGAATGGATCCAATTCAGATTCAGCATGAACCCGAGTTCCTATGGTCTTTAACTCTGATGGTACCGACTTCTTTACTAGTAACACTGAAGAGGGGCAACCCAATCAACTGTTAAAGTATCTTCAGCATCAGTCGCCAGACGCATTGGCGAGGGTGGCTCGATCTGTCAGTCCAGAAATTAAAGAGATTATCTCTCAGAATGTGCATGGCTTGGTGGGAATGCTGCCGTCTGAGGGGTTTAGTGTACAAATTACAACCGAGCGCGACAACCTAGCAAGTTTACTGGCTTCTGCGATGATGACGGGCTACTTTTTGCGCCGCATGGAACAGCGCATGGAGCTAGAAACGAGCGTCGCCGATGTTCCTTCCATGCATCGCGACCCTGCCAACGAAGAACCCCCAACCGACTGTTCCAAATAGCGGCTGAGGACATTGAGCAGCCTTAGATGCTGAGGACATTGAGCAGCCTTAGATAAGGTTGAAATGAGCTATGGGAGATAGAGCGGCCTCATCCTGCTTCCCCTCTTTTGACTCATTTTGGGATTGTTTAAGATCTCTCAAGTCTTAGTTGGCCATTAAAAATATATTGGACATCGCATCCCAATCTTTCCTACTGTGGTGGTATGTCAAACGGCATAAAAAGCATATCTATGACAGGTGTTAGATCGACAGCTGTTAGACCTGCACTACCCAGTTTAATTTTTACCTTGGCGCTATGAGTAAAGGCACGTTATTTGATAAGGTTTGGCAATCCCATATGGTGGGAACGCTGCCATCGGGGCAGACCCAGCTATTCATTGGGTTACATCTAATTCACGAAGTGACCAGTCCTCAGGCGTTTGCTATGTTGCGCGATCGCGGGCTAACGGTGCCATTTCCCGAACGCACGGTGGCCACAGTCGATCACATTGTGCCGACCGAAAACCAGGCGCGACCGTTTGTGGATGCGATGGCGGAAGAAATGATGCAGGAGCTAGAGCGCAACTGTCACGACAACGGCATTCAGTTCTACAACATTGGCTCTGGTAGCCAGGGCATTGTCCATGTGATTGCGCCCGAGCAAGGCTTGACGCAGCCCGGTATGACGATCGCCTGCGGAGACAGCCATACCTCTACCCATGGGGCTTTTGGGGCGATCGCCTTTGGGATTGGCACCAGTCAAGTGCGCGACGTGTTGGCCTCGCAAACGCTGGCGCTGGCCAAGCTCAAGGTGCGCAAAATTGAGGTGAATGGGGCGCTGCAACCCGGTGTATACGCCAAAGACGTGATTTTACACATCATTCGCACGCTGGGAGTCAAGGGCGGAGTGGGCTATGCCTACGAATTTGCGGGCACTACCTTTGAGCACATGAGCATGGAAGAACGGATGACCGTTTGCAACATGGCGATCGAAGGGGGAGCGCGCTGCGGCTATGTGAACCCCGATGCCATTACATTTGCCTATCTCAAGGGACGAGACTTTGCCCCTAAGGGCGATGACTGGCAAACAGCTGTGGCTTGGTGGACGGCGATCCGCAGCGATGCCGATGCCGAGTATGACGACGTGATTGTGTTTGATGCGGGCGACATTACGCCAACGATTACCTGGGGCATTACTCCTGGGCAGGGGCTGGGAATCGGCGACCTGGTACCGACGGCAGCATCGCTGCTGGAAGAAGATCGCTTCATTGCTGAAGAAGCCTATCAGTATATGGATCTGGCTCCGGGCACTCCGATTAAGGGCACCAAAGTCGATGTCTGCTTCATCGGCAGCTGCACCAATGGCCGCATTAGTGACCTGCGAGAAGCCGCTAAAATTGCTCAGGGTCGCCATGTGGCCGATGGGATCAAAGCGTTTGTGGTGCCTGGATCGGAGCGGGTGAAGCTGCAAGCGGAAGCCGAAGGGCTAGACAAAATTTTTGAAGCGGCAGGGTTTGAATGGCGCAATGCCGGGTGCTCGATGTGTTTGGCGATGAACCCCGACAAGTTGGTCGGGCGGCAAATCAGCGCCTCGTCTTCTAACCGCAACTTCAAAGGGCGGCAGGGGTCTTCATCAGGGCGGACGCTGCTGATGAGCCCAGCGATGGTGGCGGTGGCGGCTGTAACGGGTCAGGTGAGCGACGTGCGCGAGTGGCTGTAGAGCCATGACCACCATGCCTAAAACTGTGCTAATT
>CASBQJ010000577.1 GCA_949127705.1 Synechococcales cyanobacterium PMM_0085 | reverse complement strand
TAACCCTAAATTTCTTCTAGCCCCAATTTTATGAACTGGTCTGACGGTTCACTGGGCCGTGTGCAAACATATCGGGTCAGGTCAGTGCCTTCAGTAAAAACACCGCAGCCGCGCAAGTGTGATTGCCAAAGTCCTGCCTCGAATAGGCCGATGCCGATTTGAACTTACGCCTGTCTGGAATAATATTCCACGATCAGCAGCTCGTTGACCTGAAGTGCAATCCATTCGCGTTCGATCACGCCATTGACCTTGCCAATCATTTTGTTTTTGTCGAATTCCAAGTGGCTGGGCAAGTTGGCCAGTCCTGGGAATTGCAGGTTTTCTACGACGAGCTTACGAGAGCGATCGCTATCCCGCACGCCAACCTCCTCACCGGGTCTGCACTGATAGCTAGGAATATCGACTACGCGACCATTAATCGTCACATGACCGTGGTTCACCAACTGCCGCGCCGCCGGAATAGTAGGGGCCATCCCTAACCGGAATACCGTATTGTCCAACCGCATTTCTAGATATTGCAGCAGAGTTTGTCCGGTAGAACCAGCTGCCCGACGCGCTTTTTTCACATAGCGCAGCAGTTGGCGTTCCGTGACGCCATAGTTGAACCGTAGCTTTTGCTTCTCTTCCAATCGCACCGCAAATTCGGTGCTTTTTTTGCGGTTTTGTCCATGTTGACCAGGGGGGTATGCCCGCTTTGCACTCTTGCGCGTCAATCCTGGCAAGTCTCCCAGGCGACGCACAATTCTGAGGCGGGGACCTCGATATCGTGGCATCTAGATTCCTCTCCGAAACGCTTTCCCAAACCTCTAATTGTAGTCGCTTTAGTTCACTATGAAAACTACTTCTTTACAAAATCGGTTTCATCTCAATTCTAGCGGCCACCTCAGCCTTACGGAAAAACTTGATAGGAAACCTGTTTCCTCGGGTAGATTTGTGGTTGGGGATAGTCAGCTTTACTGATTGCTGAAACTGAGATTAATACAAGAAACGAATACGTCCCCGCCCTAGTCCGGTTTTGAGACATTTTGGGTGAAGATTGAGGTAGTATAAATGTTGGGACTACGTACTAAATCAAGCAGTACTTCAACTAATGCGTTGATTAATGTATTAGCTATGTATCGCTGGCTGTAGCGCCACGAGCAGCCGATTAGAGCCGACTAGTTTGGAAAGAGCTAGTTAAAACTGATCACTTTTGGCAATCTTTACGATCATTTTGAATATTAACCATGACTAATAGTGTTGTAATGCCACCCGTCGCTCACCCTATGGTGAAATTTCAGCGTCAGGTGCGCTCGTTAGTAACCTCTAAGGTACTTAAGCCTAGTGATAGCATTTGGAAAATTGCCCTGCTATATGGCGATGACTGGAGCTATTGGAAGCGCGAATTGGAAGATTTTGAGTTCACGATGCAAGACCCTGTCAGCGATTTGCTGGCGGTAGAAATGTGGGATGACGAATAAGGCACTGGCAGAAGAGTGCTATCAGAATCCATGCATCAGAGTTAATGACTCAGAGTCCATGATTCAGAGTGAATGATGCGGAACCCCCAAGAGTAGAGCCGCGACAGTCTTCTCTTGACTCTAGCTTTCAAGCTCGTTCAGGGTTAATTTTAAGACTGGCTAGACCCTATTCTTTCAAGGTTCCATGAATCTCATAAATCAGGTTTTCCCGGTTATCTGGCAAGATGACCATGTTTGGCTTATTGATCAAAATCGCTTGCCCGGTGAATATGATCTGGTGCAGATTAGCCGCTCAGACGACATGGCCGTGGCAATCAAAACCATGATTGTGCGCGGTGCGCCGGCAATTGGGGTAGCAGCAGCCTACGGTATGTATTTGGGAGCGCGTGAGATCGTCACGGCTGATCGAGACCAATTTTTGGCGCGGTTAGAAGCAGTTGCCAAAACATTGCGGGAAACTCGTCCGACTGCGGTGAACCTGTTTTGGGCGATCGCCCGCATGATGAAAGTCGCTCGGCAAACGATTGGGCCGATTGCTCACATCAAGCAAACCTTGCTAGACGCCGCCCAAGCTATTCAAGCCGAGGATTTGCAAACCTGTCAGGCCATTGGCGACCATGGGTTAGAGGCACTGCCGCAAACCCCTGCCCGTCTGCGATTGCTCACCCACTGCAATGCCGGAGCACTGGCCACGGCGGGCTACGGCACAGCGCTGGGCGTCGTGCGCTCGGCGTGGCGAGATGAGCGCCTAGAGCGAGTTTATGCCGATGAAACCCGACCTCGGCTCCAGGGAGCACGGCTCACAGCGTGGGAGTGTGTGCAGGAAGGCATTCCGATTACGCTAATTACCGACAGCATGGCGGCACACTGTATGCAGCAAGACATGGTGGATGCTGTAGTAGTGGGTGCAGACCGGATTACGGCCAACGGCGATGCCGCCAATAAAATTGGCACCTACAGTTTGGCGCTGGTGGCCAAAGCCCACAATATTCCCTTTTTTGTGGCTGCTCCCCTGTCTACTGTGGATTTTGCCCTCAGCGAGGGTAGCCACATTCCCATTGAAGAGCGCGACCCTGACGAGGTGCGCCAAATTGGAGAGACGGTGATTTGTCCAGTGGGTGTAGATTTCTATAATCCTGCCTTTGATGTGACTCCAGCCGCGTTAATTACGGCTATTTTCACCGAACATGGAGCCGTAAAACCCCATGAGCTGATTCAGCTAAAACCTAAACAAGTGCTCTGATTGGTGTTGCTTGCTGCTGAATGTAGGGACGGCTCACAGCCACACGGGTTAGCGATAGGGGGTAGTTTGCGAATTACCCCTACTAGATTCATCCCTATAAACCAGAAAAACTCTCAATTTATCTGCCTTCTTCCAACTGCGATCGCAGGGTGGACAAGTCCTCATCGGCACTAGGACTCACCGAACTAGCAGGGAGGCTAGATGGAGCAGCGCCAGACACCAACTGTGCTTTCATGGCAGCCAGTTCGGCATCGACATCGTCGTTGCTGGCCAGTTGGGCAAATTTTTGCTCTAGGGTGTCGCTATTGAGTTCGGCGATCGCCTCCGACTTTGCCTCTAGCTCCAGCACTTTTTGCTCCATCCGCTCAAATGCCGCTACGGAACCATCGGGACTGAACTTGCCCATCATGTCGTTCAGCTTCTCTGAAGCCTTGGCAGAGCGGGCACGAGCAATGTACATGTCCTTTTTAGTCTTGGCCTCTGACAGCTTGCTCTCTAGCATCACCATGTTCTGCTTCATCTGCGTCACAATGGTGCTTTGCTGGGCAATTTGGGTCTTGAGAGCGTCTGCGGTGTCTTGATAGGTTTTGCGGCGAGACAAGGCTTCGCGGGCTAGCGGTTCTTCGCCTTTTTGCAACGCCAACTGCGCCCGCTGGTACCACTCTTGGGACATGCCTGCGGACTGCACCTGCTGCCGTTCGGTGCGCTTTTGGGTGGCGATCGCCTGGGCAACCGCCTGTCTCAGCTTAATTAAATCATCCTGCATGTCTAGCACGGTCTGCTCCAGAATCTTTTCTGGATCTTCGACCTGGCTAATCAGGCTAGTTAAGTTAGCTCGAATCACGCGCCAGATTCGGTCAAAAAACGCCATGACCAATCTCCGATAGGCTTACGGGTCAGCAATCAACCATCAATCGTAACGCCTTAATCGTAACGTACGGGCGGGGCTGTCCTGCCAAACCCCAAACACAAACCCTAAAAAATAGCCGCCTTGGGCAAAAGACCACCAATCGTCTTTTGCCAAAAAAAACAGGTTCTGGTGAACCTGGAGGGGAACTGCCGCTGTTCAAGTCCCGTCAAGGCAGCTTCACGGCCAATTGTTAAGCGTATAAAATCTATCGACAGCCGCTAGAACCATCCCCCTGTGGAAGGTAAGCTGAAGTCAGGTTTAAGTATGCCATATCCATTAAGTATGAGTATTATGCGGAGCGATCGCTTTATTGGTAAACAATGCTCCTAAGCTGGAGGAGAGCTAAGTTGTCTCAACGCCTTCTATTCAGATTTACTTAGACTGCTACAAGCTTCAGGAAGAATATTTCGTAAAAACTCGCAGTTTTACCCGTGTTTTTGCAGGCGGAATCTTTAGTGTTCCTGACGAGGCGCTTCACCGTTAGCTGCATATGAGCCGCATATGAGCCGCATATGAGCCGTACAGGAACCGCATCAGGTTTTAGCTCTTGTTTTGATCAACCATACGAGGCAATACAGGAGATTTCATGGCAAAGTCATATGCAGATATTGATCTGGCAGAGTTTATTGATCATGCGCTGTTAAGTCCAGTCGCTACGACGGAGCACGTCGCCAAATGGTGTGATGAAAGCGATCGCTTCAAATTTGCTGCCGTCTGCGTCTTCCCTGTGCATGTGCGACAGGCTGTGGCGCTACTCCACGGCAAACATCCCCAGGTTGCGGCTGTGATTGGCTTCCCGTCGGGTGCTACGACCTCGGCAGTCAAGCTTTACGAAGCTCAAGAAGCCATTGAAAATGGTGCCACGGAGCTAGACGTAGTGATTAACCTCGGTTGGCTCAAAGAAGGAAAAACCGACGAACTGCATCGCGAGATTGCCCAAATTTGTGAAGCGGCCGAACATCCTGTCAAAGCCATCTTAGAAATGGGATTATTGACAGAAGCGGAAAAGCGGATAGCTGCCGACATTTGTATGGATGCGGGCGCAGCTTTCCTCAAAACTAGCACTGGCTGGAATGGAGGCGCAACGCTGGCCGACATTAAGCTGCTCAAAGAAGTGACCAGAGACCGGATTGGGATTAAAGCATCCGGCGGCATCCGCACGGCCCAACAGGCCATGGATCTAATTGTGGCTGGGGCCACGCGCCTCGGCACATCGACAGGGCCAGATCTCATTCGTCAGCTTGCTACGCTAGGAAAGGACGGCGGAGCTAAGGAGGAAGGAGAAAGGATGAGGGATGAAGGATGAATGGGAAACGGGTAAGCTGGGTGCCCTAGCTCTGTCCGCGATCGCAAGCATTCTGAAAGACTTACCCTCCCCCATTTGCTATTCTTCCGCCCTCATCCCTCACCCCTCCGCCCTCATCCCTCAC
>CASBQJ010000576.1 GCA_949127705.1 Synechococcales cyanobacterium PMM_0085 | reverse complement strand
GGGATCTCTCGGTGACTAAAGGTACAGCCGACCACTTTTAAAACATCCTCTAAGGCATGGCGGTTGCAAGCCAGAACTCAACCCTGATAGAGTTCTAATATTCTGTCTGAGGAGTATTGATTATGATTGGCTTTTTAATTTCTATTGTTGTGTTGGCGATCGCGTTATTGATTGTGTCCAAGCTGCCTTTAGGGATCGAAATCGATAGCCCCGTTGTGGCGCTGATTGCAGGGGGTATTATTGGCGCATTGAACGGCTTTTGGGGGCTGTTTCCCAACTGGTTCAAAACATTTAATACACTCATCAGCCTTGGTTTAATTCCGCTCATTGGCAGCGTCATTGTGTTTGGCTTAACTGCTTGGCTAGTGCAAGGATTTCGGCTGCGCTGGGGCATTGGTAGTGCCATTTTGGGGGCGATCGCCCTCAGCCTGGTCAATTCGCTGCTGGTGTTTCTATTGCGCCAAACGGGTCTGGTTGCTGCTTAACGTTCAACGTGATCCCAGAGTTGCGAAAGCGTCACAACCCGGTAATGCTGACGTTTCAATAAACTGAGAATTCGGGTGAGCGCAGCCGCTGTATTTTGGCAATTGGCAATTGAGCCGCCGTGCAGCAGCAAAATGGCTCCCGGAAAAATGAACTGCGACACATACCGCACCGTAAACTCTGGGTTATTGGTAGGAGTAAAGGTATCGATCGGAATCATAGATGCTAGGGCAAAGCGTGGCTCGTAGCCGTCCATTTGCCGCAGCGATTGCACCATTGCCGGGGTGTACAGCCCTCGCCCTGGCCGATACCAGCGGGGCGGCTGGCTGCAATCTTGCATGAGGCGTTGGTGTGATGCCCGTAGCTGCAAGCTAAAGATTTCTGGATGTTGCAGGGCGGTGTTGTCGTCGGCAATGCCGTGGTTGCCAATCTCATGCCCAGCGGCCACAATGTCGCTCAAAATTGTGCTGCCCGACGCCAAATGGCTGGTGATGATAAAAAACGTGGCACGGACGCGATCGCCCGCCTCGTCTATGGCCTGGTTGTGAGTGGCGATCGCCGACAAAATACATCGCGTCGATGCATCATCCGGATCATTCGGGGTGGGCACGTCATCAATGGTCAGTGCGACTATCCGTTCGGTTGTCTCTTTATAAAAGATGGCATCCGGAAACCGCTTCGCAAGTTGAATCACTAATTGCTGTTGAGGCAGCAGCATGGGCGACATCGATAGAATCCTAGCCAGCTTAAACTATAGCGCTGTACACTATGGAGTTTTGATAAAGCCAGAATTAATCCTCTGCATAAACCATCGCTATTCCTGGATCCGTCTGACCAAATTGGGCATCCTGACAGTAGAGGCAATTGTCAGCGCAACGCTCAAGGATCGACATGGCAGACCAGAACCGGAAATATCAAATTGGTGGGTATCGTGCAGGCCAACGTCCTGAGCATACCAAATATCGTCAGGTTGGGCGGTTTCATGCCGACCAGCTACCCCCCAAAGTGGATTTGCGCAAATACATGACGGAGGTCGAAGAGCAGGTCGGCAATAGCTGCGTGGCCAATGCATTTGTGGGTGCCTACGAATATCTGGCCAAGCGCGAACTGGGCGAGTCCGGCAACGTCAGCCGCCTGTTTGTTTACTACAACGCCCGCGCCCAAGCCAACAGCGAACACGAAGATGGCGGTGCTCAAATGTATTGCGCCATCAACAGCTTAATTGAGCATGGAGCCTGCACCGAAGACATGTGGCCCAATGATGCCACCATGATCAGTGAACAACCCCATGCCGATGCCTATACCTATGCAGCAAACTTTAAAATTGTAGAAGCTGAGTGTATTGAAACCAATCTTGATCTGTGGCGACACACCTTAGCCGAAGGATTCCCGATCGCCTTTGCGCTCAATACATTTGAATCGTTTGATGATGCCACCCGCAACCGAGGCCGCGTCCCCAAACCCAGAAAGTCAGACAATGTCCGCGAAACCCACGGCTGGCACGCGATGCTCTGCGTCGGCTACTCCAACAAAGATCGGATGTTTATTGTCCGTAACTCCTGGGGTGCAGGGTGGGGCGATCGCGGCTATTGCTACATTCCCTACGACTATGTGCTGCATGCCGACTACAACGGCCACGACTCATGGATGATTAAATCGCTCAGCGATCTAGACTTCAGCGCCGAGGTTTGGGAGAGTGAAGAGTCTTTCTTTGCCGACGATGAATCGCTGTTGCTCTACGATTTTTATACCCGAACCGCTGACCCAGAAGGCTTCATCGCTGCCCTAGAAGCCCTTTGCCTCAGCTATGTGGAAAGCGAAGATGACTATTACTTTGACTACCAGGAAGAGGAAGACGGAGATACATCCATCGTCACCATCCAAAACTTTGACCTCACCATTGCCGAATCTGATCCATTCCTAGAAGCACTAGTCACCCTCTGTCAGAGCTTTGCCACCGACGAAGACTACGACTTCAGCAGCGGCGATCGCACAACCGATGAAACTGAAGACGCTGAAGACGCTGAGACTCAGGTAGAATCAAGCGACATATCCGAAGAAGAAGAAGAAGAAGAAGAGGAAGAAGAGGACGAAGAAGAAAGTGAAGCTGAGGAAGAATAAGCTCAGTCAAGCGTAAATCAGATATCTGTCTGGGTAGGGGCATGGCACTGCCATGCCCTACTGAACTAGAACCTAATTAAATTCAAGTTCTCAAAGACTAAACAGGGATAAAACTGTTGCGCCCGAGATTGGCTGTATTTACCCCATTTACAGTGGCCAAAACTTCAGAGGTAGAGGTCACAATAATGTCATTGCCAGAGAAACTGAGTTGGCGATAACGCAACCCATCCCCTAGACCGATCGCATCTGAGCCAATGTTAAAGTCGAGAATTGTGTCTTGGCCATCTCCACGAGCCAGCACAAATATGTCTGGGCCACGACCGCCTCTCAGGGTGTCATCACCTAGACCCCCGAGCAACCGATCACGGCCATTGCCACCCACCAAAGAGTCATCTCCTGGTGCGCCAGTTAGGACATCATTGCCATTGCCACCCGACAACGTATCGTTGCCAATATATCCGGTGAGTCTATTATTTCTGCGGTTACCTGTGAGCACGCGGTGGTCAGCTAACAAAGCCAGCTGACCACCCTCAACTAGGGTATTGGTCGCGATCGCCCCATCTCTAAGGCTATGCGCTTGCGTATCAAAGATAAACAGATTGCCAGGGGCTTGACCAAACAATTCAGACACATCCAAAATACCAGAGGTTTCCCAATTCCCGATCTCTGTGGGGACAGGATCGGTTTGCCCAGTCGGCACAGCCGAGCGATCAACCTGGGCAATTCGGGTCAATGTGCCAGTAGTAGGATCCAGTTTCCAAATCGAGGCTTCTTGCCTCGACGTGCCGCCAAACAAGGTGCTGGGGTTAGTGGAACGGTCTTCTTGGACATAGATAAATCCATCTTCAGACCAATCGAGGTTGTCGGGGCTGCGCAAGCCAAAATCGGGACCTGCAAACTGTCCAGCCCCCGCATCGTCGCCGTCATACAAAATATCGAGCTGGGCTGTGATGCCGCCCGGTGTAGTGAAGTTGGTGAAATTCACATCCAGGCGATAGGTTGTGCCCCAGGTATCGACTCCACCAAATAACTCAGCGCGACCTGTAGAGGCGATTACGACTTGCGTGCCATCGGCAGGGTTGGTAGAGACATCTTCAGGACGAGAAAACTGGAAGTTGCTTACGGCTCTAGCCAATACATCTTGCTGCGTTTGAGTAGCATAGCCCAAAGCGTCATACCCAGCAGTGCCAGCTAAGTCTGGGCGATAGTAGTCAATCTCGATAAACTGCCCCGCTAGGCTGTTGCGTGTGCCTCTAAATTCGGTGGGGTCATCTTCAATCACATCTGTGGCATTGGTGGGGTCATCTGCTACCCACACATACAGATTGCCGGTGCTCAACCCGTTGCGTGCCAAAAAGTTGCCGTTGGGGTTTTTGTCACCCACATACAGCATCAATGGGGCACCAGCGCGATCGTCTCCAATCAAAAAGGCAACTTTATCCGTGCGACCTGTATTTAGCTC
>CASBQJ010000575.1 GCA_949127705.1 Synechococcales cyanobacterium PMM_0085 | reverse complement strand
GTGTTTGTGAGACATTGTGCATTCATCCCAGACAATAATCTCGCACTCTTGCAGTACCGTAGCTTGACTGGTTCCTTTGCTGATGTTGCAGAGAGGATTTTCACAATGTGAAAGGTTCAGAGATAGTTTGAGTGTTGAGTGAGCAGTGCGGCCACCATGAAGCAAGTCGGCAGCAATACCGGAAGAGGCCACTGCAATGGCAATTTTCGATTGCTGTCGAATTTTCGCCAAGAGCAGGTTGATGACGAATGTCTTCCCTGTTCCACCTGGTGCGTCAAGGAAAACTATTCCGCCAGCTTTTCTTCTCACCTGATCCAGTATACCATTGTAAGCAGCTCTTTGATCTGTCACCAGTAGTGGTTCATTTGCTGCTACGTACTTATCCAACTGTTCCACGTCGTAACTTGTTTCTCTGAGCATTTCTCTACTCAATCGATCACCTAGATTGCGTTGAGGAGTGAGAAGACCTAGTTGTTTCAGATCTTTGCCAACCATCTCGAGGACTTTGTCTTCGAGGATAATCAGTGCTTCATTGAACATATCAGGTGTGTAAGTCAAATCCATTCTAGGATTCCGTCTGCGAGCTTGCATGAGAATGTCTTCGGACAGGCTTTCTTTGTGTGACTCCCATAATTGTTTCGGATTGGATAATCCGCACGTGGTCAGCAAGATGGCAAACAGATTTCTTAGCCTTGCGGGTGAGTGAGCCGCAGCAGCTTCGAGCATCGTGGTATTCCAATGTCCATCATCTTCAAGCAAGCCTCGCATTTGACAGGCCTCACGGAATGTTGCATGGACATGACCATTAACAGTCCTGATAGCTTCAAACGAAGTCGGACCGATAACATTGTGCAGCAGCAGTCGCAAGAAGTAGCATTCAAAATTGTTCGGATGCACCGTATAGACACGACCAAGTGCGTCAGTTGCTCTCAAACCGGGATGATCATGGACATCGGCACCTTGAACACGACGCTTGAACACTTTTCTTGACGCGTCCCAAGTGTAGTACTTCGGAACGTCGCAGTAAAGCAGGGTTTTGGCGAAGTCGTCTTGCTGGCAGAGTAGGAAGAATGCAGTCAATGTCGTCTTGGGCGGCTCATTGACTCTCTCATGGAGATTGTCTTCTGTGAAGTAGACACGCTGACCATTTTCCAAGTGCACACTCAGATGGACGACGGTGGGATACCTCTCGTGAATGGAGAAATCGAGGATTCGCCAAATTGCTTCATTGCTGCTGATGTATCGGCCTAACACGTAGCGTTGCACCTCGTCGATTGCTGTTCCATCTCCTTCCAAGCCAAACATGGCTTGATCACTGCCTTTGTTTACGTACTTGCAAATGTACTTGATTGACTTGACTGAGTTGCAGTATTCCACATTGATGTGGGCTTTAAAGATCCGAGAAAGCAATGGGCAGTAAGCCACAACCCATTTGTTATCGATTTCGACGTCTCGATAAGAGTTGCCGATTTTCACACTGATCTTGGCTTTGACACCACCATCTTCGGGTCTTCTTCTTCGATACAACGGATACCCATCTTCTCCGGTTTGAGTATCGTAGAGAAGCTGTCTTGGGTACCTTTTGGTGCACTTTCCATCCTTCATGCAAGGTGAGCTGGGGTTGACATTACCGCAAGGGCCATGTATCATGTTCTTGATGATTACGTCAAACAGACATCGATCTTGTTGGGGATCGGGTAACTCCGCACTGATGACGTTGCCAATTTGTGTCGATCTAATTTTGTCCTTCAGCCAAATCAAGATGTGAGAGTGAGGGAGTCCTCTCTTTTGCCATTCGATGGAATACATCCAGCATCGCGCTGGTACGAATACATGACCCTTGGTGATAGCATCCATGAGCTTAATGAGCTTTTGCTTGAACACCCTTGCCGATAAATCATGACGATCGTAATGCGTTTGACCAACCATCAGCTCTGCTTGGATTTCTTCCCACATAGGATTGCAGGTGAACGTTACAAACAGATCGGGTCTTCCGTAATTTCTGACGTATGTCATAGCGTCTTGCGTGTATCCGTGCATATGCCGTGGGCTTCCAGTGAATGTGATGGCAGAATGACTAATTGGCCGAGGTTGTTGTTGTTGCCATCACCGACTACTGCGTCCCTTAGGTGAATGTAGTCGTCCACCCTGAGTTTCTTCTGATTGAGGCGCAAAAACAATAATCGCTCACTCTCAATCTTTGCATACATGTCCACCACGAATTGGTGAAAGAGTTGGTGGCACCTGACGATGTGGTTCACAGATCCAGCTCGTAGCATCATTCTGTATGTATAGAAGTTCATGGCCGATACCTTCTTGGGATTGCCAGATATTCCTGTGGTCGAATTGATCTGCATAATGAGGAAATGATAGCCGTCTTCTCCTTCCCAAAAGATCAGCGGATATTGCAAGGCGTCGTAGGATCTGTGCGTCTCTGCAACTCTCTGCAGTTGATTGTTTGTTTTCTGCAAGACAATGTCTCGTCTGTCGAATTCTTTGCCCACAACGACGACCGCCACTTCATTTGTAACAGGTGCATTGAAGCGTCGTTCATGCTCTCCTGC
>CASBQJ010000574.1 GCA_949127705.1 Synechococcales cyanobacterium PMM_0085 | reverse complement strand
CCGTAGTGCCGCCCCGCGCCGTAATGGTGCCCAAAAACCGAGTCGTGTCATCTGCCCACACAATGACTCGGCCACCATTGCCGCTCGCCGTGGCATCGGCGCTGAGGGTAGACGCAGCCGTAACCGTGGTGGTCTGGGCGTTGGGCACCGTGCCCTGCCCCAGATAGTCGCCGCCAATCAAGATGGTGCCGCCGCCGCTGGTGCCCGACGCGTTCACCGTTGCGCCGACTAACCCCACCTGTGTGCCAAACACGCCCACCGTGCCGCCCGTCTGCCCCGCTGCCAGCCCAGGGTTGGATACATCTACCGTGCCTGCCACAATGGCGGTGCCCGGTGTCGTGGGGATCACCGTATTCGATGCGGTCAGTTGAACGGTGCCATCGGGGTTGAGCGTTACGCCTGTCGCCGGGTTGTCGCTGCCGCCCGTCAGCACGATGGGCAAAGACTCGGGCGTAAACGGCAGCGGATTCGCCAAATCGCCAGCGTCGAGTGGCTGCACCTCTAGCACCAGCAATGTCCCCTGCTGGCGAATCTCAACCCGATTGGTACCTGGTACAGCGGTAACGGTAATTTGACCGCCCGGTGCCGTCAGGGTGCCCGTGTTGACCACGGTGCCGCCGAGCAGGTTCAGGGTCTGGCCTGCTGCAACGGCTAAATTGCCCTCGTTGAGAATGGCTCCAGGTTGAGCGCTGGTAAAGGCAAAGGCGTTGGGGTTACCCAGCAGGTTGGCATAGTCGGCGTTGCCGAGGGCGCTGAGCCAGCGATCGCCAAATCCAATCCGGTCGGCAGTGGTCGCGGTAAAGTCTCCCGCCACGTCTAACCGGGCACCATTCCCAAAAATAATCCCGGCGGGGTTGAGCAAAAAGAGGTTGGCATTGCCGCCTGTGACTCGAATTAAGCCATTAATCCGCGAGACTTCGCCGCCCGTCACCCGAGCCAAAATGTTGCGGATTTGTGGGTTGGCCAAAAAGTTGGCAATTTGATTGCGGCTGAGGCCAAACCGTTCAAAGCTATGGAACAGATTGGCTCCATCCCGCGATCGGGTGCCGCCATCAATGTCGATCCGATTGCCCCTGACTCTAACGCGGGTATTGGTGCGATCGCGCCCCGGCGTAATCGCTTGAGCCAGCAGCAGCGGTGTTGATCGCGCTGTTGGCTGCGGTGATGCGGCGGATCGCCCCACCGTTCCAGCCTGTACAGACTGCTCAATTCCTGACCCCAATACCAGCAGCGTCACGCATAGGCTGACGGTTTTGACCAAGCGATTCAACGGCTCGTGGTTAGAGTTCACACCCAGCACCCTAAATAGCATTTTCATAAGAAATCAGTGTTGAAAAAGTTCTAAGTTCTAAGTTCTAAGTTCTAGTTTTGAGCAGGACTGGGTGGGCGATCGCCGTAGGGCATCAAACGATTGTTGCCAGGTCAATTGGGCGGTACATAAAACCGTCCCACGACGTTGCTGTGTTGCAGCAACGTCGTATCGGTAAAGCCCACGCCCTGCAATACTGCTTCCCAATCTGAGGGTAGGGATGACTCGGTAGCGTTACCTGAACGGGCATCGAGTGCGGCTAATGTGTCATACCACAGCTGAGACTGGGCATAGAGTAAAAAGCGATCGCGCAGCGGTGCTTGGGCGATCTGGCGCTCCAGGGCAGGCGGAAGCGGCTCTCGGCGAATGGTGCCATCCACAAAGGCTGGAGCGTAGATTTCGTCGGTATCGTCACAATAAATCAACAAGTACCACCGATAGGACTTGCCAACCTCTAGGGCGGCTTTGGGCGATGGCAGACGCAGGCTAATTACCCCGCCCTTGGGCAGTGGCTCGGCCACGGCAAACCGCGTTTCGTAAAGGGTTTGATGTTGCTCATTTTGCAGCACAAACCGCAGGGTAAACTGCGCCGGGTCTGGGGTGAGGGCATAGGGCACATAAACCCAAAAGGCCGGATGCTCACTGCTGGTCAGGATAGGGGTTTGGCTATCGGGCAGCAGCGCTGTCAGCGGCGGGTCAGCTGGATCGACCGGGCGGCATTTGTCGGGATTGCGCGTGGCGGCTCCCCGGCTGCGATTGATGGCTACACCAGCATTCCGATTGTTGGTAAACAGTGCACGAACCCGATCGATCAGGCTGGTTTGGGCGATCGCCACCGATGGCAGCAAGATTGTGTTGAGCAGGGCGATCGCGATCGCGACACGCCACCAGCGGCAGCAGAAAAAAGAAGCTTGAAACATAAGTAACGGGGGAGATGCAGGAACTGATCAGAAACTTATAACGGCGTGCTCTTAGAACTAACGGAAACGGTTTCGGGATTGAGGGCAGGGCTAGTGAGAGACGGGCTAGGACGACGAAATGCCAGATACGACAGCAGGCCACTGGTGCCCAAGAGGGCGATCGCAGACGGCACCAGCGGCACCCATCCCGCCAGTTGGGTAAATAGGACAAGGCAGGTAATGCTCAACCCACCCACAGCCGCCCCTAGCGCTAATGCCAGGTGCAGGCGCTGTCGCAGCTGCCACGCCAATAGCCCACCTACCGCAGCCCAACTGAGAATCCACAGGGCTTCCACCCCTTGCGACCAAACCCAAATCAGCGATCGCTCTTTCAACGTCGCGCTCAAAAGCTGACTCACCATCTGCGATTGCACCACCACGCCCGGTAGACTCAAATCTCCTGCGCCAAAAGGAGTGGAAAAATAATCATTCTCCGATCGAGCCGTCACCCCCACCATCACAATCCGGTCTTTCACATCAGCGACAGTCAGTTGGTTGGCTAGCACTTGCTCCAGGGTTTTGCGCTCAAACGCAGCTTGACCGTTGCCATTAATAGATCGGTAGTTCAACAACACCCGATTGTCTTTCGCATTAATGAATTGATAGCCACCATAGAACACCTGGACAGGATTGAACAGTGTATTGCCTAGGCGCAATGATTGATCTGCCAACTCCGCAGCCGCTGGCAAAGGAGTCTGATAGAGGCTGCCCTGTCCCGGCTCTAGCGCTAAATATCGCTGGGACAGCACTAAGCTCAAGGCATGTTCTGCCGTACACTCCGAGCCAGGAACTTGTTCTAGCAGCAGCAATTGCTGCCGTACCGCTCCATCTGGATCTTGAACCACATCGCTAAAGCCCACTCGTTGAGGCGGGACTTCTGGCGGGGGAGGAACGGCGGGTTTGTTTTGGGTGTCCGTCGCGTCGCTGACTTTGCAGGGGGCAAAAATGCGATCGCTTTGCTGAAGCTGGGCGGCAAGTTGAGGCGATTCTGCCTTAGAGTCTCGATACACATCTAGGCCAATTAGGCGGGGCTGTAGGGCAGTAAGGTTTTCTAATAAGCGACTCAGCGAGGGATCTGACAGACTGCCTGTTGGTTTTTCGCCCCGACCAATCTGTGCCTTAATGTCGGCTTCAGTGATTTCTACGATCAAAATCCGTTTGTCGATCGCCTCACTCGGTTTCATCCGCATCAGCCGATCGTAAACGTTCAGTTCGAGCGGTTGCAGCACTCCCAAAAAGCGGGTGACTAGCACTAAAGCCGTCACACCCAGACTAGAAAATACCACCGATCGCAGCTTCGGTTTCTGGTAAACCATGGCCTGCTTTAACTGCTGTTCTGCCCGCAGATACGCCGCTGCTTGCGCCTGGGTTTCTTGCCGTAAATGTTGACTAGCCGCAATGTATTGAGTCTGGAGCTGCGTGGGAGCAGGGTTTTTCCCATCGCTTTGTTGCAGCCAGCGTTCCGATGTTTCTAGGTCGCGATCGCGCATCAAAAAGCCCGGTTCACGGCCTGATTGATCCCATTCCAGTGCCCGTATCAATAGCCGCGTGTGTAAATGCAAATGCTCCAGATTGGTATCGAGCGTTCGCAGCAAATCGCCCAGGCTAGTGGAAAAGTCTCCCTGCGGATGATTGAAGTCAATCCACTGCACCTTCGCCAGTTCAAGATGCAGATCAGCCGGGTTCACGGCTTGATGCAGCACCGTTACAAACCGCTTATTGAGTTTAGCGGCATATTCCACCTCATCGGCACAGTAGGGCGAAGCGATGGCATTGGGCGACAGAATAAATAGAAAGTTGTCAGCACTCTCAATGCCGCGATAAATTTCTTGCTGAAAATCTGTGCCCGACGCAATACTTTCCTGGTCAAACCAGGTGCGTTTCCCCTGGCTTTGCAGCGCATCATTTAACTGGCGGGCAAACCCCGAATCGCTGCGAGAATAAGAAATAAACACATCCTGCGGTAATCCGGCAGGCTGCTGCAAACTTGCATGAATGAACTCTGCGTGCAGCGGCGTTGAGCCATATTGCGGCTTTTGGGCAGCCACCTTGAGCCAAGCTTCGGCATGGCGTAAGTTATAGCCTCGCAGCAACAGGGTAGGATTTTGGTGCTGCCGCTGCCACTTCAGCGCTTTTGCCAACAAAATCTTATGTTCTTCGTGATAGGCCGCGTCTTGCTGCAAGATCCGCAGCAGTTGGCTTTCATCTTGTTGGTAGGTGACCTCGTCTAGGTTGTCAGTCAGGTCGATATATTGCAGATTGCGGAGAGCGGGCTGGAGCTGACTGACATCAGTAGGTTTAATCAGAATGGGAATGATGCGCTTGTTGAGCGACAGGGCATAGTCGATTTCTTTCTGACAATATTCGGATTGCAGCGCCGCTGGAGAGAGGAGATGGATCACATTGTCGGCTTCTTCAATCCCTCGATGGATGGCGACTTGAAAATCTACCCCAGTCTGAATATCTGTGGTGTTTAGCCATAGGGTAAAACCTTCTCGCATCAGCCGTTTGCGGATTTTACTCACCACCTCCCGATCGACTTCGGCATACGCCAAAAACACCTGCGTCATCAAATTATTGGCATTTTTGATGCTTTCAGTGATGAATTCGCAGTGCAAGTCGGTGGGGATGCAGGGTGGCTGTTCGTCTTTGAACCGCCGCCGCAGCCACGTCTCGGCGTTTTGGCGATCGCTGCCAATGAGCAAGTAGGGCGATCGCTGCTGCTGCCGTTCCCACTCCAGTGCCTGATCTAAAAAGTAGGTGTGTTGATGAACATAGTCCTCTTGCCGATGCACTACTTCTAACAACCCGGCTAGAGCCAGATCAAAATCATCGATCCCTTCGCGAAAATAGATCCAATTAATGCGGCTAATCTCAGGATGCATGTTGGGAAAGACGGAGTGCAGCCCTGCGGTAACATAGTCATCCCACTGCTGATCGGTGCCCTGAGGGTGGCGCTGCTGCCAGATGTCGCGGCTGATTTGATCGACATGCAGCAGCGGAATGATGCGTTTGTTGTAGCGAGCGGCGAGCGCAATTTCTAACTGACAATAGGGCGAATTGACGGCATGGGGCGAAATGATAAACACAAAATTGTGCGCCTTTTCAATGCCGCTATCAATTTGCCGTTGATAATCGACGCCCAATGGAATGTTTTCTGCATCAAACCAAACGTTAAGCCCTTCGGCTATCAGACGTTGGCTGAGCTGCATTGCAAAGGCTTTACTGTCGGCCCGACCGTACGAGATAAACGCGTCGTCAAATGTTTGTACCATAATGCATTTTCAATAGATCTGAGGGAAACAGTAGGATGGCTAAACTTCTAGGCGCTGGCTGATCTCGACGGGGAAAGTCTCGACGGGGAAGTATGGATTGTCAGCGTTAAACCTGTTGGGTGCGATCGCCCTGCCCGATACTAATCCTATTTTCTTCCTATTTAGTGTAAAAAGCATTAATTACCACAGGACTCCCGCGTCATGCAAGCCCACTACAGTTATTTTTTGTGACTTAACCGCTTTTTCTAGGCTCAAGGCCAATTTTCCCATGCCTGAGGCCACGCCTGAAACCAGGTGCTCTCCAATTCGGTTAACCGCCTAGGCAAGCGGCTAACAAACTATTTTTGCCAAGCTAAAGTTGAGAAATAGCTGGCGTTAAAACCTATTAGAGAATGGCAGACGAGAATGGCAGACGCATATTCTGAACAGAGCTTTTGGGAAAAACTGAAAGGGGCAGCGGTCTATGCCGGACGCGAAGTTGTCGAAAAGGCGCTCACGCTTTATTTGACGGCACAGCGACCCGAAACTCCGCTCTGGGCAAAGATGGTGATTTACTCAGCCCTGGCCTATTTTGTGCTGCCCACCGATCTGATCCCCGACTTTGTGCCCCTAACGGGCTATGCGGATGACCTCGGCACCTTAGCCACCGCACTGGGCACTGTGGTGATGTCGATTACGCCTGAGATTAAACAAACGGCAAAACAGCAGGTGAATCAGTGGTTTGGCGATCCGACGGTAGAGGGCGGTGGCTCGCCTGCGCAGAGCGGGTATCGCACGGTTCCCCGAGCAGGCGACCCCATCCGTGAAATCGCCATCGACTAGGCTCAGGCCGCCAAAATTTTAGACCTTCGAGGGTTTGCAAAACCTCGGAGGTCTTGGTGAGCAACCAAGACTAGCGAAAAAGCGGCACAAACGCGATCGCCTGTACAGTAGTAGTGGGATCGCACTCCTCCACAATACTAGTGGGATCGCATCCCCCCGCAATGACTCAACTGCTGTGCTATGGCTGCAAACAACCTGCCTGTTTCTAAACCCACCACCTGGAAACAGGTACCCCGCTACTACTTTCAGCGAGAATTATTGCCGCTGCTGGCCGATTTGCGGCTGGCGATTATGCTATTGCTGGCGATCGCTGTCTTTAGCATTTCGGGCACCGTGATCGAGCAAGGTGAAACTCCTGCTTTCTACCAATTCAACTATCCTGAGCATCCGGCGCTGTTTGGTTTTCTCACCTGGAAAGTAATCCAGGTCGTAGGACTAGATCACGTCTATCGCACCTGGTGGTTTTTGGCACTGCTGATCTTGTTTGGCTCTAGCCTCACGGCCTGCACCTTTACGCGGCAGTTTCCCACCCTCAAAGCCGCCCAAAAGTGGAGCTACTACACGCAGCCCCGCCAGTACGAAAAACTGGCGCTGAGTGCCGAACTAGATGCTGTTGCCCTGGCGGCGCTGACGCCGCTGCTCCAGAAAAACCGCTACAAAATTTTCCACGACGGCAATACGCTCTACGCACGCAAGGGCATTGTGGGACGGATTGGGCCGATTATTGTCCATGCCAGTATGTTGCTTGTGCTGGCTGGGTCTATTTTGGGCGCGATGACTGGCTTTTTTGCCCAAGAAATGGTGCCTGCTGGCGAAACCTTCCGAGTCCAAAACATTTTTGACGCGGGTCCTTGGGCAGAGCCGCAAATCCCCAAGGATTGGTCGGTTAAGGTCAACCGCTTTTGGATTGACTATACGCCGGAGGGCGGCATCGACCAGTTTTATTCAGACCTGTCGGTGCTGGATGCCGACGGCACTGAAGTCAAGCGGAAAACGATTCACGTCAACGAACCCATGCGCTACAAGGGTGTGACGATGTATCAAGCGGATTGGGCGATCGCCGCTCTGAGGGTGAAATTCAATAACAGCCCGGTGTTTCAACTGCCGATGTCGAGACTGGACGGCAGCAAGGCCAGGATTTGGGGTACCTGGGTACCCACCAAACCGGACTTGAGTGACGGGGTATCGGTGCTGGCCAAAGATTTGCAGGGAACGGTTCTGGTGTATGGCAATGACGGCAATCTGCTGACAACCATTCGTCAGGGTACCGCTGCCGATATTAATGGCGTTAAGCTCACAATTGAGCAAGTGGTGGGCAGTACGGGTCTACAAATCAAGGCCGATCCGGGCATTCCTGTCGTTTATCTAGGCTTTGGCCTACTGATGATTAGCGTCATGATGAGCTATGTGTCTCATTCGCAAGTGTGGGCGTTGCAAGAGGGCAATACGCTGTACCTAGGCGGCAGAACTAACCGGGCACAGGTAGTATTTGAGCGCGAGATGCTAGAAATGCTCGACACGCTAGAGTTCACAGCAGATGTGGGCGATCGCCCCAGCGAGATCTTAGAAACCGTTTAAGGCAGTTGGCGAGTTTTAGCCCAAAAAATGCCTCTGACTGGGGCGATCGTGACTGGCAACCCAGTCCAACTATCGCTCCAGGCCGAGGCATGATCTTTACTCCCGATCCAAGCTGGCTCAAATCCTTAACAAAACTAAATTATTTTTCTCAGAAAAGTTTCTTGCCCTTAAGGCAACATATTGGCCTGAGTAGCCATTAAAGCCACCACCCCCACACAGGTCAACACCAATACAAGCCCGAAGGAAAGGGATTGACCCAAATGATTAGTACTTTTCATAGCATCACTCTGTTGTGGGACTGTTAAGACCAAAACAATAACAGCCTGTTGCGGAGCGAAACGAAAGATGACAAGAGTTTAAACAAACGTAAACTTTCTTAAAAGGCGTCTCGGGTTTGCCGCTATTGGCAATGTGTTGTCAGAGCAGCCATTGCCGGGTCAAGATTCTAGCGATCGCCGTGCCGCCTCTAGCAGCAGTCGTTGTTCTGCCCGCGCGATCGCCCGATAGGTTTGGGCAATGGCCGCAGGGTTAACAGAAATTGAGCTGATCCCCCAGCGGACTAGGTCGTCGATGATTTCGGGATGCAGCACCGGGGCTTCGCCGCAAATGCAGCAAGGAATGCCGAGCTGCCGCGCGGTTTCAATTAGCTGTTGCATCGCCCGCATTACTGCCGGATGAGCCGCCGTGTAAGCGTCCGCCATCTGCGGATTGTCGCGATCGATTGCCAGCACTAGCTGAGTTAGATCATTGCTGCCAATGGCAATTCCCTGCACTCCGGCCTGCACAAACTCGGGCAGCAAAAACAGCACGGCAGGCACCTCGGCCATGATCCACAGCTGAAAGTTAGTCGCTTGAGTTAGCCCTGCTTCGATGACGCGCTGCTGACAAAACTGAAACTCTTCTACCGTGCGCACAAACGGCAAAATTAGATGGAGGTTCGAGTCCCCTGTTTGTTGTACCTGCGCCTGCTGTATCTGACGCAGCGCGGCTAGTTCTGCGTCAAAACAGGCAGGGTGGAGCCGATAGCTGAAGGTGCCATGACAGCCCAAAATGGGATTCGTCTCCGGCGGCAGTGGGGAGTCTGAGGAGAGGCTGGAAAAATCGTGCGATCGCACATCTAGCGATCGGTAAAAGACAGGACGCGGGGCAAAGGCTACCACAAAGGGCTGGAGTTGAGTCACAAGCTGTTGGGTTAGCGCTGCTGGATCGGCAGCCCAAGGCGGCTGGGCAGCGGGGTCAGCGCCAGACGGCAACCCACCCAGCAACAGGTGTTCTGCTCGCAGCAAGCCGATCCCATCCACGGGCAGTGGGCTAGAGCGGGCGATCGCCTCTACCTGACTCACGTTGAGCATCAGCTGGGTCGCATTTGGCCTGCCCCAAGTCTGCGCTGGGGGGGCGTCATTGGTCTTGTCATTGGTCTTGTCATTGGTCTGCTGCTCTAGATCGAGCAGAGTGGTGTGAGGGGCTAAGCGATAAATTGAGCCGCGATCGCCATAGAGACCGACAATATCGCCCGTTTGGAGCAGCTGCGTCGCCTGCGCCACGCCCACGACCGCCGGGATGCCCAACTCACGCGCCAAAATTGCCCCATGACTGGTCATGCCGCCCTGCTCGGCAATAATGCCGCTCACCTGTTGCAGTTGGGGGAGCCAGTTGGGGGTGACGCTGGGTACCACTAGCACCGTGCCAACCGGGATTAGATCCAGCGGCGGGTAGCCATCGGCCACTACGAGCACGCGGGCAAAAGTTTCACCTGGAGCGGCAGCAATGCCTGTCAAAACTAAGTCAGGAGCCGCCGATCGTTCGCTCGATCCCAGATGGGGCGAGAGCTGGGATGCAGTATTCGACGCCACGGTGGCGGGCGGGCCTGACCGCAGATGCACTGCCGCTGCATCTACCGCTGTATCTGCCGCTGTATCTACCGCTGTATCTGCCGCTGTATCTGTCGCTGTATCTGCCGCTGCATGCT
>CASBQJ010000573.1 GCA_949127705.1 Synechococcales cyanobacterium PMM_0085 | reverse complement strand
GGTTGCACCGGCTGCACGTCAGGGGCAGAAACAGGTGCTGGCGTTGCTGACAGTTTAGCCTCTGCTTCTGCCTGCTGTTGCGCCGCTGTGCGACGAGGGCGGCGGGGTCTCACACCCTCTGCTACGGCCTTCTCTTTTTTGGTAGAAGCCAAATATCGCTTGAGCGACGAGACGCTGATCTGAATGCCCTGATCGGCCAACATCGCTGCCACTTCTTCGTGACTGTATCCCCGCTTGAGGGCGGCGGTAATCGAGTTTTGCAACAGGTCAATCGCCTCTTTGAGAGTCCAAATTTCCTTGGGTTTTTCGGGAAGTTGTTCCAGCAAGCTCGTAGCCTGCTGGATAGCAGTTTTCTGGACAATAGCGGAGCCAGGTAAGCGCTTTTTGGTTGTAATCATAGTGGCAGAGATCGTATTTAGAGTGGTGAATGATCGTGCAGTAGTGGAGGCAGTGTCTAGTCTTAGATCGGCTTTTGTAGAGAGATAATCTAGTGTATCCAAAAGGCACCGGTTTCAATCATCTATAAGTAAGAGATTTGTGGAAAATTTAGACCATTACGCATCGCTAATCAGGTAGGAGATCACATCTTCTACCGTGTCACGGGGCATGTGAGGAGAGTTGGTGCTGTTGAGGTCTGAAGCGTTACCGATTGGCCGATTAAACGTCGAAGCGGCGGTTGAGCAGGGCGTGGTGGTCGTGGTGGTCTGAGTTTTCAATCGCTGCGCTGGAGTCGGGTTAGCCGCAGCGGTAGACGAACTTTGTGAGCGCAACTGCAATAGCTGATATTTTAAGGATGTATCAGAGATGGGGATGCCCGCCGCGCGAATCATAGCGGCAATTTCTGCACGGCTATATCCTTTGGCAAATGCAGCATTAATCGGCATGATGAGATAGGCGATCGCTTCTCGAATTGACCACGACTCTTGCTGCTTTAGCGGCAGCTGCTGTAGAAACTGGGCAATTTGATTTATCGTCTGCTGCGATATGGGCAGAGAGGCAGGTTGAAGGGTGTCGGTTGAGCCTACGTCTTTTGAGGAGGTTGCAGAAGCGGGGGGACGCGATCGCGATTTCATGGGATTATGCTTAAAGTCTGAAGCCGAGTGGGTGACGAACAAGCTGCAATCATCCGGCAACGTTACCGAAGCGGAGTCAATCTCAGCAGAGACGATATCTCAATATTATTATGGCAGCGTTTATGACATCCCCATGCTGATAGTAGGATTGACGGCAGCGATCGCCTTCTACGTGGCGTGGAATTTAGGTGCGAATGATGTCGCCAATTCCATGGGGACATCGGTAGGGTCTGGGGCAATTTCGCTGCGCCAAGCCTTAATCATCGCTGGGATTTTGGAGTTGAGTGGCGCGATATTGTTTGGTCGGCGCGTGTCTGCCACGCTGGCGGCAGCGGTCGTAAACCCTGCTATGTTTGCCGATGCTGTGCCCGTATTCTCTCTGGGGATGGTGGCGGTGCTGCTGACCTGTGGCATCTGGCTGCAGGTCGCCACCTTTCTCGGCTTGCCTGTAGCCTCTTCTCATGCCACTGTGGGAGCGATCGCCGGATTTGGCTGGGCGGCAGCGGGTGCTGCTGCTGTGAACTGGAACTCGCTGCGCCTGATTTCGCTCACTTGGGTCGTCACACCGCTGGTCAGTGCTGCGATCGCCGCCTTGATCTACGGCCTGCTGCAACGCTGGATGTTGCAGAGTCTTGATCCAGTCGGGCGGATGGCTGAATGGATTCCGTGGCTGAGTGTGACATTGGTGAGCCTGTTTGGCGTCATCGTGCTGCCCACAATAGTCGGCACTTCAGCATGGCTGGGGGTGCCGCTGCACGATATCCAACTAGCCATAGGCGCGATCGCCAGCGTGAGCTTGACGCTGTGGACTCTACGCAGCCTGACGCACCTAGCCACCCAGCCCGCACTGCCACCCACTCCACTCGTCGAACGGGTCATGGCCCGGTTTCAGCTTGTCAGCGCGTGCTTTGTCGCCTTTGCCCATGGCTCAAACGATGTAGGCAATGCGATCGCACCGTTAGCGGCGATCGCCACCATCGAGCGCACAGGAACGTTGCCCAGTGGAGATTTCGACATTCCGCTGTGGGTGCTGGCGCTAGGCGGAGTGGGGATTGTGGCTGGGTTGGCCGTGTGGGGCGAAAACGTGATCAAGACGATTGGGGCGGGCATCATTGCGCTTCAGCCCAGTGGCGGCTTTTGTGCCGAACTGGCAACCGCAACGACAATTTTGCTCGCCAGTCGAGTCGGGCTACCGGTGTCTACCTCCCACGCCCTAGTCGGGGCAGTCGTGGGCGTGGGGCTGGTGCAGGGCATGGAAAAAATCCAGTTCAAAACGGTGCAAACTATTGCCCTAGCGTGGCTAGCAACCATACCGCTGTGTGCCGCGCTGGCCGCGCTGCTAGTCCGCATCGGCATGGGAGCATTGCAGCTTGCGTAATTTCCTGGTCTCTGACTGCTCAGTCCGAGCCATATACATCCGGGAAGGGATCGTCTAGCCGCCAGAAAGATTCTGGAGGGGTAGGTTCAGCTGGGGTGAATTCACTAGGCGGGCGATCGCTACTCCAAGCCCACCAGGCAGTGCCACACTGGCAGTGGTAAAACTCCTGCCATTTACGACCCTGGCGATCGGTAAAAACGGGCGATCGCCGATTGATCCAAACCTGTAGCGCCTCCGTGGCAGCCCCTCGGCAGGTGGGACAACAAAACTCCCAGGCGTGAACCGCCGATTCAATCCAATCGGGCGGGGTTGGGGCAAACGCATCCATATAGATAGTGTCGTGACGAGTGAGGTTGAATACTCACTATCCTAACGATGCCATTTCTAATTTTGGGGATGTTGTGGGTCGAATAGCAGGGCTGGCCAGGTGATAATTCGCTCAAAGATCACCCAAACGTGGCTTGAAGTTTTGCTTTATGCCATGAATTTGTTTTTTTTGCCCAGCTGTTATGTAAAATCCAAGGCGAGGGAATTACAGGGTCTATCCAAATTAGGTGCCTTTAATGATCACGCTTTAGGCTTAATTTTGATCACGCTTTAGGCTGATCACGCTTTGAGCTAAGCTCCAGGCTGTTACGCTTCCCCTTCTCAGATCACTTTGTCAGACAAGGATGAGTTCCGATGTCCTATCTCAATGCCATTTCCTTTATAGGAATTTTTGGGTTGTGTGCGATCGCTTGGCTGTTTTCCGAAAATCGCAATCCCAAATATTTCCCGTGGCGCGTGGTGATCATGGGGATTTTGCTGCAACTGATTTTGGGCTTTTTAGTCTTTGCCTTCCCCCTCACCCGACTGGCGCTGCAAGGGTTTAGTAACCTGCTAAACGTGCTATTCGACGCCGCCGATTTTGGCGCACAGTTTATCTTTGGCAGAAACCTAATCCCTAACCCACCGCCCCCCGGCGGTTCCTTGATCGAACCCCTGATCTTGGCTCCCCTTCCTGCCAGCGGTGCCTGCGCGCCCGGTTCAGCCGGACAGCTCGTCCCTGGCTTCTGCGGCATCAAATTGGGCTACATTTTTGCCTTCCGCGCCCTACCTGCCGTGATTTTCTTTTCAGGACTCATGGCATTGCTCTACAACATTGGTGTGATTCAAGCCATCACCAATGTGTTTGCCAAAGTGTTCTACCGCACAATGCGCTTAAGTGGAGCCGAAGCCCTTAGCGGAGCTGCCAATATTTTTGTCGGCATTGAAGCGGCGATCGTTGTCAAACCCTTTTTGGCAAAAATGACCCGCAGTGAACTCTGCGCGATCCTCGCCTGCTGCTTTGGCACCGCCGCCTCATCCACCTTAGCGATTTACGTTAACTTCCTGCGTCCTGTTTTTCCCAATATTTTGGGACACCTGGTATCCGCCTCGATCATGGCAATTCCTGCCTGCTTTTTGCTATCCAAAATTTTGGTACCCGAAACAACGGTGCCCTTGACCGCCGACGGCATTCCCGACGAGCGCATGTTGGTCGATTCAGCAGAAGAATACGACGAACAGGGCAATCTAATGTATCGTAATACCGTGGCCGGAGAACCAATCGAACGCGTCAGCCCCCTAGATGCTGCCATCATTGGAGCACTGGACGGGGTGAAAATGGCCGTCTCCATTGCCGCCGTGCTGATTTTGATCCTCGGCTTGGTCTATCTAATTAACCAAATCTTTGGCGGATTGGCCAGCCTGCCAGACCCCATTGGCAGCATTTTCAAAGTCATCACGCTGCAAAACATTTTAGGCGCACTGTTCTTACCGCTGACCGTTCTCACAGGCGTTTCATTGGAATGGAACGAACTGTGGACGTCTTCAGTCATCATTGGTCGGCGGCTATTTGAAACTGCCATTCCGCCCTATCAAGCCCTCGCCGCCG
>CASBQJ010000572.1 GCA_949127705.1 Synechococcales cyanobacterium PMM_0085 | reverse complement strand
AATAAAGACTGGCACCGAGATCAAAACCACAGAGGCCGCAAATACCATCCACAGCTTGGGAGTTGAAGTGGAACCGGAACCTGGAGCCAAGACAATCGGGTCTGATGCCGCCGGATTAGCGGCTGGCTCCGAAATATAAGGAGAATGGGTAGGGGGGGAATAGGAAACCAAAGTCTTAATTACCAAACTTCTTATAATTTATTTACTTTACTTTATTTAACATACTTAGAAGCAAAGCATCGATCAACTGACTTAGGAACCTTAAAGTACTGTTCTATAGTATCCCCCCTGGGGGGATAGTGGGAGCAAAAAGTAGAACGAACGGAATCCGGCTGGTCTGAGCAATGCCGCGTTCGGTAAAACCGCAGATCCCAGCCCTGCGCGATCGCTGGCGAAGTCTCCGGGAGACGAGTTAGGCTCGGGTAGAATATTCTGGAGTCCTTGGAAGGGAGTAGATCGGTTGTTAAACCTAAATTTGTTGCATCTGAACCTCGGCTGGGATGAGGTGGCGATCGCCAGTCGCGCGCTGCTAGGAATTGCCTCATCCAATGTAGTTGCCCAAGCGCCAGGAGCCCCCGAGAACGCTAACGTGCTGCAAACTATGGTTGAGGCCGCTGTGTTGGGTTTAGTGCAAGGCATTACCGAATTTCTGCCCATTAGCAGCACAGCCCATCTGCTGATTTTTACGAAAGTCCTAGGATGGGAAACCGTAGGCCAAAAATACTTTGTAGACGCGATTCAGTTTGGTAGCGTCATTGCTGTTGTGCTCTACTTTTGGACTGATATTCGGCAAATTTTGACGGGTGGTTGGGTCGCCTTCCGCCAAAAAGAGTGGGACAAGGAAGAGTGGAAAATTCTGTTAGGTATCATTGTGGGTACAATTCCCGCCCTAGGCATTGGGTTTTTGCTCAAAGATATCTTGCCAGAGAGTCCCTTGGTGATTGCGGTGATGTCTCTGGTGATGGCGCTGCTGTTGGGATTGGCAGAAAAAATTGGCACTCGTAAACGCGGATTTAACAGCCTTACAACTTTGGATGGGATGTTGGTTGGGCTAGGACAAACCATCGCGTTGATTCCTGGAGCCTCGCGCTCAGGCTCTACCTTGACTACAGCCCTGTTTTTGGGATTAGAGCGGCAGGCTGCCGCTAGATTCTCGTTTCTGCTAGGCATCCCGACGTTGGCGATCGCCACACTCTATCAGTCCCGCAAAGCCTTTGGTGACCTGGATAACCTGTTGCCTTTACTAGTCGGCGTGGTCTCTACATTTATTTTCTCGTACCTCTCCATTGCTTGGCTGCTGCGCTTCCTGCAAAACAAGAGCACCTGGGTATTTGTCTGGTATCGGCTAGCGTTCGGCTTAGCAATTTTGCTCTCGCTAGCGACCAATTTAATCAAGAATGTCTAAGCTGAGGGGGTAGTTGCAAGCTGATTGTTCATCCCCCAAAAAATTAGCCTTTAAACTAGAATCTAACTCCGTAGCCCCTACCGGCCTGTTCCCATGCCTCTCTCCCCTGCCATCATTTCTAGCGTGCTGCCCGATTCGATCGCCGCAGAGATTGGCTTTGAGGTGGGCGATCGCCTGGTGTCGATTAACGGCCAAGCCCCGCGTGATCTGATCGACTATCAGTTTTTGTGTGCCGACGAAACGTTAGAGCTAGAAGTGATTGATGTCAAAGACATCACCCATCACGTTGAAATTGAGAAAGACTACGACGAAGATTTGGGACTAGAGTTTGAAACGGCGCTGTTTGATGGGCTAATTCAGTGCAACAATCACTGTCCCTTTTGCTTCATCGACCAGCAGCCACCGGGCAAGCGGGACACGCTTTACCTCAAAGACGACGACTATCGGCTCAGCTTCCTGTATGGCAGCTATTTGACCCTAACCAACCTGCCCGCGCGCGAGTGGGATCGAATTGCCCAGATGCGCCTGTCGCCGCTCTATGTCTCGGTACACGCGACCGAACCCGATGTGCGGATTCGGCTACTGAAGAACCTGCGGGCTGGCCAGATTTTAGATCAATTGCGCTGGTTCCAATCAAATCGGCTGCAAATCCATGCCCAAGTCGTGGTCTGTCCGGGGATCAACGATGGTGAACACTTGGAGCGAACCCTGCTCGACCTAGCCCAGTTCCATCAGGGCGACTTACCCACAGTGGCATCGATTGCCGTTGTCCCCGTGGGGCTGACCCGCTTCCGCCCTGCCGCCGATGAACTGGTTCCCGTGACTGCCGCCGATGCGACCGATGCGATCGCCCGCGTACAAGCACTCCAGCACCAGTTTCGCCAGCAGTTTGGCTCTACCGTAGCTTGGCTAGCAGACGAATGGTTTCTGATTGCCGGAGCCGACCTGCCTCCAGAATCGCACTACGAAGATTATCCTCAAATTGGCAATGGCGTTGGGTCGATTCGACAATTTTTGAAGCAGTTTAAGGCTGCCGCCAAACGGCTGCCTACCGAGATCTCTCCGGCTCGCCAGTTGACATGGGTCGTCGGCAACGCCGTCGAGCAAGCGTTTCAGCCTATTGTCCGTCGCTTAAACCAGGTAAACGGGCTAGACGTTAATTTAGTGGCGCTGCGGAGTGACTATTGGGGACAAGAGATTACCGTTACGGGGCTACTCACAGGGCAAGATTTATTGCACGCACTCAAAGACCAGCCATTAGGCGACGGAATTTTGCTGCCGTCCCTCATGCTGAAACAGGGCGATACCCGCTTTTTAGACGATATGACCGTAGCAGAGCTAGAACAAGCGCTTGGTACTAACGTGTCTGTCGTGTCTGGGATTGACGATTTAATTCGCACCTGCGCTCAATCTATTGCCGCTACACCGATTGGATCAGGTGTGATCAAGCTAGGCTGCTCCTAGGCTGCTTAACGCCTCTCCTTGTAACCCTAGGTAAAGCAATACCAACAAGCTGAGGAGCGCCAGAACAGTTAAATTTCGGGTGATTTTACGGAGTGCACTCATAGGGATCCAAGGGAACTTCAGTATCAATCGCTAAATATCTATGCAGGCAGTCTATCGTATCGCCGATTCACCTCTGCGTTACTAAATCGAATTAGATCGCATGAGGATGTGAAGAATGCCTGACATTTTTGTTATGGAGAATATCATCCAGGTTAGGCTAGGTTGGACAGCAGTTAAGCTGGTAATTTAGCCGTTGCGTGTGACCCAAGGATCTCTACAGCTGATCTCCTTAGTCATATGACGACTCCCTAGGATGACGCATAATCGTTGAGTATTTTGGAATAAGCATGAAACTGGCAGCGCGAATTGAGCGGGTGTCGCCATCTATGACATTGGCGATCGACTCGAAGGCAAAGGCGATGAAGGCTGAGGGAATTGATGTCTGTAGCTTCAGCGCTGGCGAACCGGACTTTAATACCCCAAAGCATATCGTTGAAGCAGCTAAGGCAGCGCTGGATGCTGGCAAAACGCGCTATGGGCCAGCTGCCGGAGAACCTCGCCTTCGAGCAGCGATCGCCCAAAAGCTGCAACGCGACAACGGGCTGTGCTACGGCGCAGAAAATATTTTGGTGACCAATGGCGGCAAACAGTCGTTGTTCAACCTGATGATGACGGTGATTGAAGCGGGCGATGAGGTGCTGATTCCAGCTCCGTACTGGCTCAGCTATCCCCAAATGGTGAAACTGGCCGAGGGGACGCCCGTCATCCTGCCCACCACGATTGAGAATGGCTTCAAAATCTCCCCCGAGCAGCTGCGGCAGGCCATTACACCCCACACCAAACTGCTGATCTT
>CASBQJ010000571.1 GCA_949127705.1 Synechococcales cyanobacterium PMM_0085 | reverse complement strand
CCCATAACCCGGCAAACCCAAATGGCGATCGCCCCTCGGGTACCGCAGCATCGCCCAGGTAAAAGTAATGGGGCTGCTTGCCTTTCGCGTCTCGCTGCCACTCATAGAACCCATCCGCCACAATCAAACAGCGCCGTCGCTTAAAGGCAGTGCGAAACGACGGCTTCTCCGCAACCGTTTCTGAGCGTGCATTGATTAGCCGCGCTCCCATTTTGATGTCTTTCGCCCAAGATGGAATTAAGCCCCAGTAAAACAGCCGAAATTCGCGATCGCCCGTCTGACTGTTCACGGTGACAGCAGGCGCAGGCTGGGTTGGCGCAATGTTATATCGCGGCACGACAGACGGTGCGGTAGCCAGATCAAAGGCGCTGGCAATTTGTGCGGCTGTCTGGGTGAGGGTAAAACGACCACACATGGGACGGGATGGCTTAGGTTCTATTTAACCTTGGTTTTTTGCGCCCAAAAAATCAAGTGCCCCAGGTAATGCTTTGCCGTTAAATGCTTAACACAAGCTGCAACCCAGGTTCTGGCTGCGCCTCGTCGGGCAGGGGTTCGGGTTCGGCGCGGGCAGCAGGGCAATAGCGGGCATAGGCGCAGCGATCGCACTGATCCCCAGGAAAAGGGGTCCACTGGCGATCGTTGCGGAGCTGGGTGGCCAGTTCGCCAATCACCTCTTCCACACTGCGGCGGTGATTGGGACCGACCTCAAAGCTAACGGTTTCGCCCGTGCGCAGATACAGCAGGGTCAGCTTTTTCAACTCGCGCTGATATTTTTGCTCTAGCGCCAAATAATATAGCCCAATCTGCAAATCGACTTCATCGGTCAGAAACGACTCTGGCTCCTTGCCCGACTTGTAGTCAATGAGCTCCAGCCCATCATCCACCCAGTCCAGCCGATCATATCGACCCGACAGCGTGAATTCGAGGTCGTCTACCCGCAAGGAACCGTGAATTCTACCCTCCACGGCCAGCGGTTTGCGAATGGCGCTTTGAGAAACAATAAACGTGTCGTAATACAGCTGTAAAATTCGCCGCCCTTCAGCAATTTGGGTCGTGGTTAGGCCGCTGGTATGCTGCCCCCAACAATATTCCAGCCAATCCATCCGAGGAATGGGGTCTTGATAGTGCCAGTCTTGATAAATATTCGCCAAAGCCTGGTGCAGAGCGGTTCCTAATGCCGCCGAGCTAAAAAATGCTACTCCCGGTACTTTGCGCTCATAGCGAAAGTAGTAAGCCATCGGACAGCGATAATAGCTCTGCAATTTTGCAGCAGACAAAACGTAGGTCATGCTCTCAATCCCCCAGTCAACGACTAAACCGAGGGCACTCCCACCGATTCAGGCTTTCGATCAATGATTACACTAGATATGGGATTTGGTATAGAGTTCGTTTGAACTATAACCCTAGATCTGGGGGTTGAAGGGTAGAGTTCTACTGTTATCTTCCAGAGTTTAAATTCCCCATCGCCTTGCCTACGTGTATTCTTCTTAACAACTCTTTATCATGAAGAATAAAGAGATTACTATTCGTTGATGCTGAGTCATATTAAAGACCTTGCGGCGAACCTTGCCCCGCGCCTGATCGAAATTCGGCGGCATATTCATAGCCATCCAGAGCTAAGTGGACAGGAATATCAAACTGCTGCCTACGTGGCGGGGGTGATGTCGTCTTGTGGGTTGCAGGTGCAAGAGCTGGTGGGGAAGACGGGCGTCGTCGCGGAGATGCACGGTACCGGAGCAGACACTCGAATGCTAGCCATTCGCGCTGATATGGATGCTTTGCCGATTCATGAGCGCACCGGGCTAGAGTTTGCCTCCCGCAATCAGGGCATTATGCACGCCTGTGGGCACGATGTGCATACGACGGTGGGGCTGGGCACGGCGATGATTTTGGCGCAGCTCGGGGTGCCGCTGCCCGGTACGGTGCGGTTTTTGTTTCAACCTGCCGAAGAAACGGCGCAGGGGGCAGGCTGGATGGTGCGAGATGGGGTGATGGCAGGGGTCACGTCTATTTTCAGCGTCCATGCCTTCCCCACGATTGCGGCGGGGTCGGTGGGGATTCGCTACGGAGCCTTGACCGCAGCGGCAGATGACCTGGAGCTAATTGTGATTGGCGAGTCGGGGCATGGCGCTCGTCCCCATGAGGCGATCGATGCGATTTGGATTGCGTCGCAGATTATCACCACGTTGCAGCAGGCGATCAGCCGCACCCAAAATCCGCTGCGCCCGGTGGTGCTGACGATTGGCCAAATCCAAGGTGGCCGCGCTCCCAATATTATTGCCGATCAGGTGCGGATGCTGGGTACGGTGCGATCGCTGCATCCTGAAACCAGCGCCGCCTTACCAGAGTGGATTGAGCAAATCGTCTCCAGTATCTGTCAGACCTATGGCGCAAAGTATGAGCTGAACTATCGGCGCGGGGTGCCGTCGGTGCAAAACGACCCAACGCTAACGCAACTGGTAGAATCGGCGGCCTCTGAAGCCTGGGGCAGCGATCGCGTCCAAATTTTGCTAGAACCCTCCCTCGGTGCCGAAGACTTTTCCCTGTATTTGGATCATGCCCCCGGCACCATGTTTCGGCTGGGAGTGGCAGCAGCAGACAAGCCCAACTTTCCGCTGCATCATCCTCAGTTTCATGTGGATGAAGGGGCGATTATTACAGGTGTGGTCACCATGGCCTACGCCGCCTACAAATATTGGCAACAATAAAACTCTGGCGTGTCAGGTGTTTAGATCCCCGACTTCTGACAAAAACTCAGCTCTAGCGCCTGATCCCATCGTAGAAGTCGGGGATCTTTGCGTAAGTCCTAACCTATTTCTTTCCCAAGAATTCTACTAGCGGTAGAAACAGAGAAATTAGCTCTGAGCGACTGACCACCAGCGTTGGATAGGGGCGATCGCCATAGTCTTTGCCGAGTTCTAGTGGAAAAATCGGGTTGGGTTCTAGGGGTTGCCAGGTCGCGCCCGCTGCCTGCGTAATCGCCCAAACGGCGGCAATATCCCAAATTTTGGGTGTGGCTTCCACGCCGCCTAAGGTGGCTCCAGCAGCGACCGTCAGCAGGTTGTAGGTGGCGACGCCCAGCATCCGAATTTTGCCGGGAAACGGGTTTTTTAGCACGGCAATGCTGCGGGTACACAGATTAAAAAAGTGGTTGGGGCTGGGCGCATCGGGGCTGCTGTGAATCGGCTGGCCGTTGCAAAAGGCTCCCGTTGGCCCCGTCAGCCCAGAGTCGCCATACCACCAGCCGTGGAACGATTGCCCGAGCGACGGCAGATGCACATAGCCAAACACAGGCGTGCCCCGATACAGCAATCCCAAGGAAATGCCCCAAATCGGCAGTCCCCGCGCAAAGTTGGTGGTGCCATCCAGCGGGTCGATCACCCAGCACCACTCACTACCCGGAAAGATATGCTCCGCTTCTTCGCTCAGCACCCCGTGGTCGGGAAACGTGGTGGCGATCGCCCCGCGCAGCTCCTCATCTGCCCAGCGATCGGCTCGCGTCACCAGGCTACCGTCGGCTTTTTCATCGGCCTGTACCTGGCCAAAATCCTTGAGCAACTGGAGGCCGACGCTCTGAGTGGTGGTTTCGGCAAACGTGAGGATAGTAGGCCAGTCCATAGGGGGGAGGGATGAAGGAT
>CASBQJ010000570.1 GCA_949127705.1 Synechococcales cyanobacterium PMM_0085 | reverse complement strand
TCTTGAAAGTGGCCTGATTCGGTAATCTCAGCCACTTGTTGGGCGCGCTTGACTTCGTCAATTTCAATGGTGGGTTTGAGCGCTACCTGCACTTTTTCCTTGACCTGCTCGTAGATGGCTTGGGATGACGCCATCGGGATCTTGGGGCAGGTCGGCAAAGGCAATCCGATCGCCCGGGACTTCAGGTGGAGGGGGGACACCGGGATCGTCCGCCGAACTGAGGGTGCAGGCCGCAATAATGCGATCGCAAGGGTTGAAAGAGTGCCAAATTTCTATACCTAAATTTACGAATCGTACGGATTTTTAGGCTCAGAGATTTTTGTCAACGATTTCGACTGCACCACAAGCTGTCGCATGCCCCCAACTGTTTCGGTGATCATGGTGCCTTCTACGCGAAACCATTGATCTTGGGGATAGACTGTGCGGCTAGTTGCTAGCTTGATGGGCAAACCAACGGGGTAAGTGTCGGCGGCACAGCAGGTAATCACAAAACGGGCAAGCGTTAGATAGTTGTCGGGTAGCTTGGCTGTGTGGATGGCAAAGCCCTCGATTTTGGCAGCTTGCCCTGTATAGGCATCGGGTTCGGGGTATACGTTCAGCGTCCGCACCCAATCGACTAATGATTTATCTTCGGTGCGAACGTTGGCGCGAAACGACTGGGGCTGCGATCGCGTCATCGTCAGGGTGTCGGTAACGCCTCGCTCTAGAGCCACCTGGCTGGCAAAGGCACGCGGCGTAAACTGCAACCCAAAAATGGCCACCGCTAGCATCAACGCACTGCCCCATCCCGGCGGAAAGAAGTTGATATGGAGCACTTGGGGCAACGGCTGACGCGATCGCGTCAGTTGCACCACGTCCATCAGTTTGACGCCGCCTAACCCAACTAGCGCGATCCCAGCAGCGATCGCGAGCCACACATAGTCTGGATGCAGCAAAACGTTGATCCGCCCGGTCAGCCAAAACCGCAATAGCAAAACCCCCCAGGCCAGGATTGCCAAAACGTCTAGCCAGAGCAGTCGCAGTGCTGAAGTGGAGCGGGGAGAGGGCATAGGAAGGATGTTCGGCTTTGCCGTTCGCGAAGCGTAGGAAGGAAGAAGAAGACAAGGAGGGAAGAAGGAGGAATGGTAAGAAGTGGGGGTTAGCTGACGTAGAGGTTGACGAGGAGGGTGAGGACGAAGGTGAGTTGGGCGGCCAGGATGAAGATGTAGGCGATCGCGCGGCCTTTGAATACGGAGAGCAAAAGGGCAATGTTTTTGAGGTCGATCATGGGGCCGAATACCAGAAATGCTAGCAGGGAGCCGCTGGTAAAGGTGGAGGCAAACGAGAGGGCAAAGAAAGAATCGACGGTGGAGCAAATTGAGACAACCCAAGCTAGCACCATCATGGCCAAAATGGATGTGATTTGCCCCTGGCCAAGGCTCAATACGGCCTCGCGGGGAATGGCGACTTGCAAAACGGAGGCGATCGCCGCTCCTAAAATCAAGATGCCGCCCAGCTCCCGTAGTTCTTGCATCATGTTGTCTAGCATCAGCCGCAGTTTCTCGGGCAGCGGTTTTGCCAGCATCGGGTTGCTAACTAAGGCGGCGGCCTGCATGCCGCCGCCGTCTAGCCGCAGCGGTGCGCCAGCCTTGCCCAACATAAATGTGCCCGACTGCAACAGGTCAGCACCGGGGTTGTCGGCTCGGTTTTGCGTTGGCGTTTGTCCCCTAATGGCGGGCATTGCTCGCGCCACGGCGGGCTGCAAAAGGGGGCGCAGGTCGGCTTGCGTGCTAAATACACAGCCCACAATCACCGCAATTAGCAGAGAAAACCCTACCCGCAGAAATACCAGTTCCGGCTGGTCTCGAAACGCAGTCCAGGTAGCCCAAAACACAATGGGGTTTACCGTTGGCGCGGCCAGCAAATAGCCGATCGCCATGGCCGGTGAGGCTCCCTGCACCAATAGCCGACGGGCGACGGGAACATTGCCACATTCACAAACGGGAAACAAAAACCCAATACTGCTGCCCAGCAGCGCGGCCAATAACGCGTTTTTGGGCACGGCTGCAATCAGCCGACGCTCATCTACAAACATTAACAGCACGCTAGAGAATAACACCCCTAGCAGCAAAAAGGGCATCGCTTCTACCAGCAAACTGAAGAAAAGGGTCAGAACACTGTTCCACTGCACCATGCGATCGCGCCACAACTTAATATCTGGGCTGATTAATATCTGGGTTGATCCCCAAGGGATCGAGAAGCCATTCTACCGTTTTTAGGGAGGAAGACGCGAACGACGCCCCAGCCAATGCTTTCTGGGGCAAGCCCTCCCACGATTTTTAGACGGCGATCGCCATGCGGTATCAGGGTCTACCGAACCCAGCCGCTAGATCCGCTATGGTCATAGCGGTTTCAGGAATGTTGTCTCGAACACACCCTATATGCGCCTGGAACAATTGCAAGCATTTTTAGCAGTGGCGGAAACGGGCAGTTTTCAACAGGCGGCTGTGCGCTGTGGGGTAACGCAGTCCACGGTTAGTCGGCAGGTGCAGGGGCTGGAGAGCGATTTGGGGATTTCGCTGTTTCATCGCAATGCTCAGGTGAAATTAACCGTGGCGGGCGATCGCCTCTTGCCCCGCGCCCGCAAGATTTGGCAAGAATGGCATACCGCCGCTCAAGAACTAGCAGAATTGAAGGCCGGCAAGCAGCCAGAGCTGTGCGTAGCGGCGATTCATTCGGTTTGTGCCTACCATCTACCGCCGGTGTTGCAGCAGTTTTGTCGCGATTATCCACAGGTGCAGCTGCGGGTAACGGCGCTGGGCAGCGATCGCGCCGTCAAGGTGTTGAAGGATGGGTTGGTCGATCTGGCGATCGTGATGAATAATCGGTTTTTGGTCGCTAGCCCCGAAATGACTGTGCAGGCGCTATACGATGAACCGATCAAAGTGCTGATGGCAGCAGATCATCCACTAACCTGCTACGACGCGGTACCATGGCCAGAACTGGCTAAATTTCCGCAGGTAGTATTTAAAGATGGCTATGGCATGCAGCGGATTGTGCAAGAGCAATTTGCCCGCCGAGGGACGCCGCTGCATGCGGCTCTAGAGCTGAATACGCCTGATGCGTTTCGGGGGGTGATCCGGCAAGGCACGATGCTGGCGCTGCTGCCCGAATCGGCACTGCTAGAAGCCTATAGCGACCCCACCCTGGCGATTCGTCAGATCGATCCAGGTCATGCGAACCCCATCAGTGACCCACCCCTAACCCGACAAGTGGTGATGGTGACGACCAGCGATCGCCTGCAAATCCCGCCGATTCGGCATTTTTATGACCTGGTGATTGCGCAGCTATCTCAGTATCGCAATCGGCAATCGATTTCTGATTTGAGCACTCTTGATTTGAGCAATCAACTGGGTTCCCAGCATAAATGAGGCATTTATTGCATGAGCCACGCGTTTAGAACCTTGCTGCGTAAAGTGGGCAGCGGCACCCATACCGGAAAAGACTTAACTCGCGATGAGGCTGCCGATGCGACTCGCATGATGCTGCTGCAAGACGCAACCCCGGCTCAAATTGGCGCATTTATGATCGCCCATCGGATTAAGCGCCCGACTGCCGCTGAGGTAGCTGGCATGTTAGACGCGTATGACGATCTTGGCCCGAAGCTGCCCGCGATCGCCTCCGACCCGGCGGTGTTTGTCTTTGGTGCCCCCTACGATGGCCGCGATCGCACCCTGCCCCTCAGCATTGTGACGGCGTTAATCTTGGCGGCGGCGGGCTACCCTGTCTTACAGCACGGCGGTAGCATCATGCCGACCAAAGAGGGCACACCGCTGGTCGATTTTTGGCAGGGTTTGGGGGTCAATTGGACGACGCTGTCGCTCTCGCAGGTGCATCATGTCTTACAGGCGACTGGGCTAGGACTGGTCTACCTACCCACCCATTTTCCGCTGGCGCAGGCGTTAGTGCCCTACCGTGAGCAAATTGGCAAGCGCCCGCCGTTTGCGACCGTAGAGCTAGTCTGGTGTCCCTACGGGGGGCAGGCTCATGGGGTAATTGGCTTCGTCCATCCTCCCACCGAAAGTCGGCTCTTGGAGGCGATCGCCCTGCGCGGCCAGGTGTATCCGTTTACAACCGTCAAGGGGCTAGAGGGCAGCTGCGATCTGCCTCGCGAGCGAACTGCGATTATTGGCCTGGGCAATCCTCCCGCTGCGGAACTAGAGCGGCTGCACCTGCATGCCCATGACTACGGCTTTACCAGTAAAAATGTGCCGCTAGAGAGTACCGCCGGGGCGATCGCCGCCATGCAAGCTGTATTACAAGGACAGCCCGGTGAATTGCGTCAATCGATTCTGTGGAATGCTGGGTTTTATTTATGGCGCGGCGGGGCAGCAAAGACACTAGCAGCCGCGATCGCCACCGCCGCCGAACTGATAGATGGGGGGCAGGCGCGCCGCAAACTGAGCGACCTGCATACCCTGACCACAGCGGCTTGCCTGGTACCTCAATAGCGGCGATCGCGTTCATGGCCTACCTAG
>CASBQJ010000569.1 GCA_949127705.1 Synechococcales cyanobacterium PMM_0085 | reverse complement strand
GTCGCTGTTGGGTACCTCTGGGATTTCGCATCCCCTCAGCGCACCGGGACAGCTAGAAGCGTTTCGCGCCGAATTGCAGCAAAAGGCAACCCAGCACCGCTGCCTCGTTTTTTGCATTGGCGAAAATGGGTTAGACCTAGGGCGGCAAATGGGCATGAACCCCGACTGCATGGTGAAAACAGCAAACTGGCTGGGGCCGCTGCTGGTAGAAGCTGGAATCCAGGGCGTAGAGTCAATTTTGCTGTTTGGCTACCACGGCAAGCTGATCAAGCTGGCAGGCGGCATTTTCCATACCCATCACCATGTGGCCGACGGGCGGCAAGAAATTTTTGCGGCGCACTGTGCCAATGTGGGGTTGCCGACCGCTGAAGTGCAGGCGGTGTTTGCCTGCCAGACGGCAGAAGCGGCATTGCAGCATTTGCGGCAGTTGGATGCGGCAGATGCAGATCTAAGCGATCCGGCAGATGGCTGTGTGGAACGGGTCTATGGGGCGATCGCCCAGCAGATCGATCGGCGCAGCGCCACCTATATTCATGCCCACAGCGATCGCCACATGCAGGTAGGGTCAATTTTATTTGGCCGCGATCGCCAAATTATCCATTTCAGCCCCTCAGGTTCTGCACTACTGCCACAAGTTTTGTTAAGCTAACTTAAATCTCTGATGTCTTTGATTTAGTCTGATTGATCACACTTTAGTGCGATCGCCAGCAGGCATTCTCAACTCTGCGACCAGCCAGAGCGTCTTGGCCACCCAGGGATGTCTAGGTTACTTTTCTAAGCACTCTGTTCTAAGCAATTAGCTAATTTTTAGCCTTAATTCAGCGGATACGGGAACCTTTCAGTATCCGTTAACTTTTAATACTCGCTCACTTTTTCCAGTCAGGCATTTTCTCAGTCAGGCTTGGTTTTGTACAACTTTTTTTGAGCCTGTATTTATATTTCTCTTTTCTTCGTACACCTCTAAATTTCTACTCAGGATCTACCGTGACTCCCCAAGTTGAATCACTTCCCGACGTTGACACTATGGGACAGCTGAACCGCCAGATGATCGTCATCCTGGACTTCGGCTCCCAATATTCTGAGCTAATTGCCCGCCGCATTCGCGAAACTCAGGTCTATTCTGAAGTGCTGTCTTACCGTACTACTGTCGAGCAACTGCGGCAGCTCAACCCCAAGGGGATTATCCTGTCGGGCGGGCCTAATTCTGTCTACGATCCCGGTGCGCCCCATAGCGATCCCGAACTATGGAATCTGGGTATCCCCATTTTGGGCGTGTGCTACGGCATGCAGTTGATGGTGCAACAATTGGGCGGCGGTGTCGAACGAGCCGAACGGGGTGAATATGGCAAAGCCTCACTCCACATTGACGATCCGACCGATCTGCTGACCAATGTGGACGACGGTTCAACCATGTGGATGAGTCACGGGGACTCGGTCACAACGGTGCCAGAGGGGTTTGAACTGCTGGCTCATACCGACAATACCTCCTGTGCGGCGATCGCCCACCACGAACGCAAGCTCTACGGCGTGCAGTTTCACCCCGAGGTTGTCCATTCTCGCGGTGGCCAGCCGCTAATCCGCAATTTTGTTTATCACATTTGCCACTGCGAACCCACCTGGACTACAGAAGCATTTGTCGAAGAAGCGATTCGCGAAGTGCGCGGCAGAGTCGGCGATAAACGGGTGCTGCTGGCGCTATCGGGCGGCGTCGATTCTTCAACGCTGGCCTTTTTGCTGCATCGGGCGATCGGCGATAACCTCACCTGTATGTTCATCGACCAGGGCTTCATGCGCAAAAATGAACCCGAGCGATTGCTGAAACTGTTCAAAGAAGAGTTCCACATTCCCGTCGAATATATCAATGCGCGCGATCGCTTTTTAACGGCGATCCACGGAGTCTCTGATCCCGAACTCAAACGCAAGCGGATTGGCCACGAGTTCATTGGCGTGTTTGAGTCGGAGTCCAAGCGATTAGGTCCCTTCGACTATTTGGCTCAAGGCACGCTCTACCCCGACGTGATCGAATCTGCCGATACCAACGTCGATCCGCAAACAGGCGAACGAGTCGCCGTCAAAATCAAGAGCCATCACAACGTCGGCGGTTTGCCCAAAGACCTGCGATTCAAGCTGATCGAACCCCTGCGCAAGCTATTCAAAGACGAAGTCCGCAAAGTTGGGCGCTCCATCGGCCTCCCCGCAGAGATCATTAACCGTCATCCCTTCCCAGGGCCTGGTTTAGCAATTCGAATTTTGGGTGAAATCGACGAAGAAAAGCTAGAAATTCTGCGCGAAGCCGACTACATTGTGCGTCAAGAAGTCAATCGTCAGGGCGTGTATGACGACTACTGGCAAGCGTTTGCAGTACTGCTACCCGTTCGCAGTGTCGGGGTGATGGGCGACCAGCGCACCTACGCCTACCCGATTGTGCTGCGTTTTGTTTCTAGCGAGGATGGCATGACGGCCGATTGGTCACGCGTGCCCTACGATTTGCTGGAATTAATTTCCAACCGGATTGTGAACGAAGTCAAAGGCGTGAATCGGGTAGTTTACGACATTACCTCCAAGCCCCCTGGCACAATCGAATGGGAATAGAGTGGCCGTGAACCTCCCATAGCAACCCTGCTCTAGGGTGGGCAATGCCCACCCTAGTAGAAGACGGCGCAAGTTTAGCTACCGTAGTGTGGGCATCTTGCCCGCGCAGGCTGGAAGCCTGCACTACGAACGGTAGGCAGATTTACGCCTCAGACTACTGGCCTATACTAAAATCTCCTAGCTACCAGCTTGTACATAGGTACTAGTTTTCCACAGCAGCCTGTGGAAAACTTGCTGTATCTGTGGAAAACTTGCTGTACCTAGGCAACCTTCCCAAAAACAGTGCACAATTTTACACAGGTCTGGTCATCGCTAAGGTTGTGTAATCGACATGGCAATCAAACACTCTCACTCCTCGTCAAAACCCAATCAAGCCACCGCCAGAATCCCCGTTTTTCCTACAGCCACCGCTGATGTAGACGACGATGACGACGTGCCCTACTTGGGCTATTCGTATCATGAGCCAGGGGCGCTACCGGGAACGCTCAACATTGAAGACGATGCTCCCCCACCCGTCATTACGCTGATTGACTATTCCGAAACCGATGCTACCCGCGTACCCATTAACGAACCCGAAGAATGTGCTCCTCATCTAGATTCCACGTCTGTTTCTTGGGTCGATGTTAAGGGGTTGGGCAGTGAAGACGTGTTGCAGCGATTGGGAACTGTGTTCAATTTGCATCCCCTGGTATTAGAAGATGTCGTCAATGTTCCCCAGCGGCCTAAGGTAGAAGAATATGACGGGCAACTGCTGATTATTACCCGCATGGTCATCCTAAAAGACATGGGTCGAGGGTTTTTCACCGAGCAAGTCAGTTTTATTCTGACAAAAAACTATTTATTAACCGTGCAAGAAGAACCCGAATATGATTCGTTTGGGCCAGTCCGGGAGAGAATTCGGCTGAGTAAGGGCGTCATCCGAGCGCGGGGAGCCGACTACCTCATGTACTGTTTACTCGACTCCATTATCGACGGCTTTTTTCCAGTGCTCGAAGCCTATGGCGAAGATTTAGAAGAGTTGGAAAGCGAAGTCGTGACTAAACCAACCCAACAATCGTTAGAAAAAATTCACAGCCTAAAACGCGACTTGTTGAACCTGCGGCGATCGATTTGGCCGATGCGAGATGCCATTAGCGTTTTGATTCGAGATAGCGAAGACTTGCTGTCCGACGAAGTCCGCATCTACCTCAGAGATTGTTATGACCATGCCGTACAGGTTCTAGATATGGTAGAAACGTATCGAGAGGTGGCATCCAGTTTAATGGACGTCTATGTTTCCTCTGTAGGCAACCGCATGAATGAAGTGATGAAACTGCTCACGCTTATTTCCTCCATCTTCATTCCTCTGACGTTCATTGTTGGAGTGTATGGCATGAACTTTAATACGGCAAAATCGCCTTACAATATGCCAGAGCTGAATTGGTACCTGGGCTATCCCCTATGCTGGGCAGTGATGCTAGCGGTCGCCTTTGGTATTATTTTTTACTTCTGGAGACGCGGCTGGTTTTCCAACTTCTCCGGCATCAAAGAATAATCCGCTTCAACCCCTTAGCTCTAAGGCCAACCCTACCCTCATCCTTCATCCCTCATCCTTCCCCCTTCATCCCTCATCCTTCCCCATGGATCTTAAATCCTTAATTCGCGATATTCCCGACTTTCCCAAACCCGGCATTATGTTTCGGGACATTACGACGCTGCTGCGCGATGCGGAGGGATTGCGCTGCACCATCGATACCATGGCCGAGAAATGTAGTGGCTTAAATGTAGATTTTGTCATTGGCATGGAGTCGCGCGGATTTATCTTTGGCGCACCCTTGGCCTATAAGCTCAACGCCGGATTCCTGCCGGTTCGTAAACCTGGAAAGCTGCCTGCTCCGGTTTATTGTGTCGAGTATGAATTGGAATATGGCACTGACAAACTAGAAATTCACCAGGACGCCGCCGCCCCCCCGGCACGGGTGCTAATTATCGACGATGTAATTGCCACGGGCGGTACCGCCGCCGCGACGGCTCAACTGCTAGCGCAAATGGGTTGTGAACTAGCTGGGTTTGGGTTCATTATTGAGCTAACGGGGCTAGAAGGACGCAAAAAGCTGCCCGATGTCCCCATCGTGACGCTGGTGGAATATTAGTGGAATATTAATGGCTTCTAGCAAATCTTCCTCAAATCAACGGCGGCTCCAAGCTGTCGGCAGATGGATTCTGGACGCAGTCAGGGGCGAAACCTTTGCCTATGTGGTCAAGCGGGTGCTGCAAGGCGCATTCACTCTATTGCTAGCTTCGGCTCTGAGTTTCTTGATCATTCAACTGGCACCAGGGGATTTTCTCGACTCCTTTCGTCAAGATCCTCGGATTTCGGCAGAGACGCTTAAAGCCTTTAGGGAGCAGTTTGGCCTAGACCAGCCTGTCCTTCAGCAATATTGGCTGTGGCTTAAGGAAATTGTGACCCATGGTAACTTTGGCGTGAGTTTTGCCTACCAGCGCCCGGTGACTGATTTGCTCTGGGAGCGGATGTTTGCCACGCTGCTGCTGGCGGTGGCGTCTCTAGCGATTACATGGGCGATCGCCATTCCCTTGGGCATCGTGGGAGCGGTCAACCAAAATCAACAGATCGATCGAATCTTCCGGGTGCTGAGCTACATTGGGCAGGGCTTTCCCACCCTAATTACCGGATTGCTGCTGCTGTTTATCGCCCAAGCCCTGTCCCCGCTATTCCCGGTGGGTGGCATGACCAGCATCAACCACGCCGATTTAAACCCCTTGGGCAAGCTGCTCGATATTGGCTGGCATATGATCTTGCCCACGATCGCCCTTAGCATTACTGGGTTTGCTGGGTTGCAGCGGATTACACGCGGCGAACTGCTTGACGTTCTGCGGCAAGATTATATTCAAACTGCCCGCGCCAAAGGCTTACCCGAAAACCGAGTGATCTACGTCCACGCCCTGCGCAATGCCATTAACCCCCTAATTACCCTACTCGGGTTTGAATTTGCTAGCCTCTTAGGAGGGGCTTTTATTACCGAAACGTTTTTTAACTGGCCCGGTCTCGGAAAACTCACCTTGCAAGCTGTCACCGCCCAAGACCTGTATTTGGTGATGGCCAGCCTGATGATGGGTGCCGTGATGCTGATTGTAGGCAATCTCCTGGCCGACTTGCTGCTCAAGCTAGTAGACCCTCGGATTAAGCTTTCTAACATCAACTAATTGAGCATCACTGGCTCATTTTTCACAACAACATCACTTGTCACGCTTTCAGATAATATGGAGGAATGCCAAAAACCAGACTAAATTTTACGAAACGTCAGCCAACGCTGACGACTAGTGAGGTGCGGGTAGAGGCAGAGCGTGTATTGCTTAAGATTGCACGGGCGTCGAGTAGGAAGGAACATTCATGAGCCAAGATGACATTTTGCAGAAAGTTCGGAAAATTGTCTCCGAACAGTTGAGTGTGGAAGAGACAGAGGTTGCCCCAGAATCTAGCTTTGCTAACGATTTGGGCGCTGACTCTCTAGATACTGTTGAACTGGTGATGGCTCTGGAAGAAGAATTCGATATCGAAATTCCTGATGAAGCGGCAGAAGGCATCGGGACTGTTCAAGCAGCCGTAGATTACATTAAACAGAAAGTCGCTGTTTAAGCCAATTTAACGAAGGCAGGGCACTGTAGGCTGTTGGGTTTTGGCATTGCAAGATGCTAAACGCGCTATTTCTGCCAACTCCCTGTCTTCCACTCTTTGAGCTGAGTATTTTCAAGCTCTCTGACTCTTAACTATTTTGCATTCTGGGTGTTTAAACCCTCGAATCTGCGCCATGACAACTTTGGGTGTTGAATTTAAGCGTGTTGTAATTACAGGTCTGGGTGCAATCACCCCGATCGGCAACACTCAAACTGAATATTGGGATGGGCTACTGAGCGGGCAAAATGGGATCGATCGCATCACCTTGTTCGATGCATCTCGCCACGACTGCCGGATTGCGGGTGAAGTCAAAGGGTTTGACCCCCATGCGTATATGGAGCGCAAAGACGCCAAGCGGATGGATCGCTTTGCTCAGTTTGCCGTTGCGGCCAGCAAACAGGCACTGGCCAACGCCAAGTTTGTGATTAATGATTTGAATGCAGAACAGGTTGGCACCCTGATCGGGACTGGCATTGGCGGCTTAAAAGTGATGGAAGATCAGCAAGAGATCTGCCTAACGCGAGGTCCAGATCGGTGCAGCCCGTTCACCGTGCCCATGATGATTGCCAACATGGCAGCGGGGTTGACTGCCATTCATATCGGTGCCAAAGGTCCCAATAACTGCACCGTGACGGCCTGTGCCGCCGGCTCAAATGCCATTGGTGATGCCTTTCGCCTGCTGCAACGGGGGTATGCCCAAGCCATGGTTTGCGGCGGCACTGAAGCGGCAATCACACCACTAGCGTTTGCTGGGTTTGCCTCAGCCAAAGCGCTCTCCACTCGCAATGACGATCCCGCCCATGCCTGTCGCCCGTTCGATCGCGATCGCGACGGGTTTGTCATGGGTGAAGGCGCTGGAATTTTGGTTTTAGAGGAGCTAGAGCACGCTCTGAGTCGGGGTGCTCACATCTATGCCGAAATTGTCGGCTATGGCATGACCTGTGATGCCTATCACATTACGTCTCCGGTACCGGGGGGTGAAGGAGCTGCGCGGGCAATGCAGCTAGCGATGAAAGATGCCGGACTCGTGCCTGAAGATATCAGCTACATCAATGCTCACGGCACTAGCACTCCAGCCAACGACTCGACCGAGACGGCGGCCATCAAGAAGGCGTTGGGTGACCATGCCTACAACGTTGCCATTAGCTCAACGAAGTCGATGACGGGTCATTTACTGGGTGGTTCTGGGGGGATTGAGGCGGTGGCTACTGCCATGGCAGTAGAAGGCGATCGCGTTCCTCCCACCATTAACTTGGAGCACCCCGACGAGGCTTGCGATTTAGACTACATTGCCCACCACAGCCGCGAGCAACCCGTTGAGGTAGCCCTATCTAATTCCTTTGGGTTTGGCGGACACAACGTCACCTTGGCCTTTAGAAAATATAGATAGGAATCAGGGAGTTTTAAGTTCCTAGTTTTGGATTTTGAGTGAGGCGGTCAACTCAAAACTTATTCAATTTTAACTAATGGTGGGTTTGGGAGGCCGTAAGTCCCGGGCTCTATCTGTACCCGGATGAGCGTCGGGATACACGGACATCCCGCGTGAGTTGAGGGGTTCGATACCCCGAAAACGAACAGTTAAGTAACTTAGATGCTTTACTTAAACGCGCTATAT
>CASBQJ010000568.1 GCA_949127705.1 Synechococcales cyanobacterium PMM_0085 | reverse complement strand
ACCCGGACATCGTCTTCCTCGTCTGCCGTCATATAGATGGGGGCTTCATCTCGCAGTACGCGGCCATTTTCCACCCGGTGATAAGGCGTTTCAATGAACCCATAAGAATTGACGCGAGCATGGGTTGCTAGCGAACCAATTAGTCCTGCATTAGGGCCTTCTGGTGTCTCAATGGGGCAGATCCGTCCGTAGTGAGACGGGTGAATGTCTCGCACCGCGAAGCCCGCACGTTCTCGCGTTAGCCCTCCTGGACCAAGGGCACTCAATCGGCGTTTGTGGGTCAACTCGGCCAGTGGGTTGGTTTGATCCATAAACTGTGATAGCTGGGAGGAGCCAAAGAACTCCTTGATCGCCGCCACCAACGGCTTAGGGTTAACCAACGAAGCCGGCGTCAAGGAGTCTGCATCAGACACCGTCATCCGTTCCCGAATAATCCGCTCTAGGCGATTGAGACCCACACGCACCTGGTTTTGCAGCAGTTCGCCGACCGACCGCACTCGGCGATTACCTAAGTGGTCGATGTCGTCGATCATGCCAATATCAAATTCTAGATTGATCAGATAATCAATCGAGGCCAGGATGTCTTGGGGAGTTAGCACCCGAACTGTTTCGGGCACGGTTAGCCGCAGTTTCTTGTTCAGCTTATAGCGCCCCACTCGACCCAAATCGTAACGCTTAGGGTCGAAGAAGCGGGAATCAAGGAGCTGCTGCCCGCCGGATACTGTAGGTGGCTCACCGGGTCGCAGCTTCCGATATAGCTCCATCAGCGCTTCTTCTTCGCTGAACTGGCCTTCCTTATCAATCGTTTTCTGAAAATATTCGGGGTGGCGCAGAGCGTCAAAAATTTCACTGTCGTTCAGGCCCAACGCCTTCAGCAAAACCTGCGCTGAGAGCTTGCGGGTTTTGTCAATCCGTACCCAGACCAGATCATTCTTGTCGGTTTCAAACTTGAGCCAGGCTCCTCGGTTAGGAATCAGGCTAGCGTTGTAGGCCCGTCGTCCGTTTTTGTCTGTTTCGGACTTGTAGTAAACGCCAGGGCTACGGACGATCTGGTTGACAATGACCCGCTCGGCACCGTTGATGATAAAGGTACCCCGGTCGGTCATGAGGGGTAAATCCCCAATGAACACTTCTTGTTCCTTGATTTCACCCGTTTCTTTATTAATCAGCCGAGTCGGGACGTACATCTGCACCGCATAGGTACTGTCGCGCCGCTTAGCTTCATCTACGTCATACTTAGGACGTTTGAGCTTGAAGTCTTTTCCTAGGAAATGCAGTTCTAACTTGCCCGTGTAGTCAGTGATGGGCGAAAAACTGTCTAGCTCTTCAATTAACCCTTCCTCCAGAAACCAACGGAAGCTAGCTCGCTGGATTTCGATTAGATCTGGCAGGGTAAAGTTAGCAGCGGCTTGGATGGTGTTAGTCATGCGTCTCCTCGAACGGTTTACCCGCAGGGTTTGCCCTGAACGGTGGGGTAGTCAACGGTAGGGTCGTTAGCAGTAGGGTCGTCAAACAATGTCACTCACGCAAAAAGTCCGACTCCAGTCAGGGGACTGTCGGAACCCAAGAGGGGAAAGTGAATCGTGAATGAATCTTAAGGATCTGAATCAACTCAGTACGGAACAAAAACTATTTCCTGGCACAGAATCAGGCCCGACCTAGGTAGTAAAAGATGTATAAGAAATCTAAATGTAACGCTCGACTCAAGTTGGCATAGAAGCAAACGCTTCATCTCCATCTGTGGCTGAAAGCTTAAAGTGTAGCTGCGCAATTAGCAGTAAATTCTGGATTCGCATATACCATACTCCTTAAAATTATGCCGCAAGCGTTGCAATCTGTGTCTTTATTTTTGATAAATCCCTTGACAAATTATCAAAAATCCTGATGCCCGTAGGGAACGAGCGATCAACCATAGGCGCTAGCTAAACGGGCGGAACACTTAGATTGAAGAGCCGACAAGCATTGGCGGTCGTTTGTTGAGCGATCGCCTCCACGGAGACTCCCCTCAACTGCGCAACCCGCTCAGCTACATAGCGGACATAGGCGGGCTGATTGCGGCGATCGCCCCGCTTGGGGACGGGCGCTAAAAATGGGCAGTCCGTTTCGATCAAAAGGCGATCGCTCGGAACCATTTGCGCTGATGCATGCACTTGAGCCGCATTTTTGAACGTGACAATACCGCTAAAACTCACGTGAAAACCCAGATCTAAAAACCATTGAGTCTCTTCTGGAGTCCCACTCCAACAGTGCATCACACCCTTTAGCGATCCCCGCTGGGCAAAAAATGCGCCGAGCCAGTCTGCCATCTGCGCCGCTGCATCTCGGCAGTGAATAATCACCGGCAAATCCAGAGATTGAGCGATCGCCAGCTGAGCTTCAAACACCAGCCGCTGCTGCGCCTGATTGTCTGCCTTGTAAAAATCTAGACCGGTTTCTCCGATTGCTACCACCCGCACATCAGAACGAGCCAATGCTAATAGTTCTGTTGCTGTATGGTCACTCCACTTTTCTACATCAAGCGGGTGCAATCCAACGGCAAAAGATAGCTCTGGAAATCGATCGGCTAGAGCCTGAATGCCTGGAAATTCGGTGGGATCCACACAGGAGTGAACCAATCTAACCACTCCTGCATCTCGCCAAGCGCAAGATATTTCTTCCAGGTCATCCTGGAAAGTAGAAAAGTTGAGATGGACGTGGGTGTCAACGAGTTGCAGGACGCTCAACCTGGTTTCCAAGAACAAATAGCATCTCAAAAGCGGACTATGGCAAAGCACTTAGGCCGCATCGTTAGATTAGGAGGCAGGACTAGAGTCAAGCTGGACATCGCTAGCAGATAGACTGTGCGCCGTTCCCAGCTTTCCTTTGTCCCCTACTAACCTAATCTTCAAAGACTTAAGCATCAACAGGAGCAGAAATTTTTGCTTCCTGGCGCTTGAGTGCCCTAGCCAACGTAGACTTTTTGCGAGCCCCGTTATGGGGATGAAGCACACCTCGTTTGACTGCTTTGTCAATCTTGCTATAAGCTGCCGCCATCCGATCCTTTACCTGCTGCCCCAATTCTGGAGTAGGATTGGCAGCATATTCGCTCACTGCCGTAAGGTAACGTTTCGTTAGAGTTTTGACGGCAGACTTGTAGGATTTGTTGTGCAATCGGTTGCGCTCTGCAATCTCAACCCGCTTAATCGCAGACTTAATATTTGCCACAGTTCGTCTCTACAGATACAAAATACAAAAAATTCAGCAGTACTTCATCATAGCGAAGAAAGCAAAAAAACGCCAGAAACACGATTTATCTTCTAGCCTTGCTGAGAAAGTGGTGATATAGTACAGATGCTCTGAGTCAGTCTTCTCCCCCACTGATGCTGATTATAGCTAATTAACTGATGCCTGAATTGGGTATGCTCTTTGAATAATCTTTAGTGTGAGGGTTGGCCAGCTACCATCAGCAATAGCTGTTCCACTAGATTCTGTGCTCTAATCGGCGCGGTTCTAGCGCTTTAAAGGTAATTCTCCTTACGCTAGGAACACGTAGCTTCTAAAAATCCAAGCTAATCTATATATAGGTCGATTTGGTGGTGATCCCACTAGAATCAAGTCAGACCTTTGGGCAGTCAGGTATCTCCCGGACTGGCATTTCTAACTCCATGTGGCAATGCTGCGAATTATTAATCAACACTCTGAAGCACTCATTGAGCTACGACGCATTTGCGATCGCACTCATGACGAGCAAATTCTCCACAAAGAAGCAACAGTTCAGCAGGTGTTGCAGGCGGTTAAACGTCAAGGCGACCGTGCAGTGCTGCACTATACCGAAGAGTTTGACCAACTTACCCTCAAGCCAGAGGAGTTACGGGTCACCGGTTCAGAGTTAGATGCTGCCTACCAGCAAGTTTCCCAAGAGCTGCTGGAAGCGATTCGTCTTGCGTGTGGCAGAATTGAAGCGTTCCATCGCCAGCGCTTGCCTAAAAGCTGGGTGCAGTTTGGTGAGCCAGATATCGTGCTGGGAAAACGCTACACGCCAGTAGACCGAGCTGGTTTATATGTGCCTGGGGGACAAGCATGTTATCCGAGTACGGTGTTGATGAATGCAATTCCGGCGCGGGTGGCTAAAGTTCCCCGCATTGTGATGACGACTCCGCCAGGGGCAGATAAAAGTATTAATCCGGCTGTTTTAGTGGCAGCCCAAGAAGCAGGCATTCAAGAGATCTACCGGGTTGGTGGCTCCCAAGCGATCGCAGCTCTCGCCTACGGAACAGAAACAATTCCCAAGGTAGATGTGATTACTGGCCCTGGTAACATTTATGTCACCCTAGCGAAAAAGCTGGTCTATGGCACCGTAGGCATTGATTCTTTGGCAGGCCCCTCTGAGGTGCTAATTATTGCCGACAGTACGGCAAACCCCGTTCACGTTGCCGCTGACTTACTAGCCCAGGCCGAACATGATTCCTTGGCCGCAGCTGTTTTAATTACTACCGACGCTGCCCTGGCGCTGAGAGTGGTGGCAGAAGTGGAGCAGATGTTGGTGAACCACCCCCGCCACTTGCTGACCGAAAAGGCGATCGCCCACTACGGTTTGGTAATCGTCGTCGAGTCTCTAGAAATGGCCGCAGAGCTTTCGAATGAATTTGCCCCAGAGCATTTAGAGCTGCAAATCGCTGACCCTTGGAGTCTTTTAGAAAAGATTCGTCATGCGGGTGCCATCTTCTTAGGTAAATCTACTCCCGAAGCCGTAGGAGATTACTTAGCTGGTCCTAACCACACACTGCCTACCTCCGGCGCTGCCCGCTATGCGTCTTCGCTAAGCGTAGAAACGTTCATGAAGTACTCTAGCCTCATCCAATATTCGCCTGCCGCCCTACAGGACGTTGCTGCCGCTATAGATGTTCTGACTGTCGCTGAGGGACTGCCCTCCCACGGGGACTCTGTGCGTTTACGGGTGCAAAATCTAACGGATGTGGACAGCAACGAGCGATGATTTAGCGATCGCCCTAGTCAACGGATTGTTCAAGTCACTCGTCTAGGTTTAGCCTGGTAGAAACGGGTGAAGTCACTTTCAAGACTGCTCTGTTCACCAGTTTTTACCAGGGGTCAATACCAGGGGTTAATACCCGATGTCAATGGTTCATTGCTCAACGGTGGGTCAAAAACTGCTTCAGTTTCCAAAGGCTAAACGTCTGCCCCAAATTCAAAGGCAAAGGGGAAACTCCTTCTAACGAGGACTGTACCCAGCCATCTCCCCACTGCCACTGATGAAACCCGTCTATACCCTGGTTTAACAGCAAACGTAGACTATTGGATTGAACCTCATTGACATGATGTTGAATGGCGATTGGCCCTGTCCAACTCGTAAAAACAGTTCCCAATTGCAGCCATTCGGGCAGCCCTTGAGAAAGGGATTGAGGAGCCATCCACTGGCGCAACTGTTCTGGGCTAAGCAGAGCCTCTCGGATAGAGGTCTCCGACGCTTCAACTTCAATGCGGAGGTGACTCTGCTGAAAAGTTCCTAACATAAACTTGTGATGATAAAAATTGAAAAGAGCTGAGGCAATCGTGGGCTTCGGAAATGGGCTTCGGACAACGCTTACTTTCAATCCGGTGCTGCTTTAGCCCTGTTTAGCGTTGAAGTTTAGCGTTGAAGCAGTACCTGACCGCAGGCTTGATCGTTGAGGTAATCTAGCTGATTCTAGCTAGCCAATTTTATTCATCTGGTTCTATGGTGCTAATCAACCCATGTCCTTTTAAGCTCTCACAGTAAAATTCGGCATGTTCTTGGGCGCAGGTAATCACTAAGGCGATGCCATTGGTATGAGCTTCCATCATAATGCTCACGGCTTGAGGCACTGTCAAACTAGTCACTGTCTTAATCAATGCCTCCACCACGTGTTCCATGGGATTGACATCGTCGTTGTGCAATAAAACCCGATATCGGGGTGCAATCTTACGGGACGTTGAACGCTGCTCAATGGTCTCAACAGACACAGTTATGACCCTCTCTGAAAATAGTTGCTTCAAGCCTGACCTAGTCCTGCCTTCACTGTTATGCTTGCGACACAGCGCGGGTAAACTGGTTTTCTGCTATCTTTTGCTATCTTAAGCCACCTCTCCATGTGGCTTCAACATGCATTTTGGCAGAACTGACATAATATGTCTTCTACAATATGTCTATAGAACTATTACGTCTGATTATCTGGCGTTAGGGCAACGGATGACGACTTGTTTACCCTTCCAACCCAATCAAATTGTGTGTATCGAACAGGGAGATGCTCTACTGTTTGCAGAAGTAATCCAGGTATCAGAGCTACGCCCCATGTCTTGGCTGCGGCCGTTACTGCTGTGCAAGGCACCTTCGGACTGGAACGCTGATCCAGTGGAGCAAGCTGCTGAACTAGCCGAGCAAATCTGCGATTTGAGGGAAGGGGCAGATCTGCTGTGGCCATTGGCACTTTTGCGAGCGGCTTTAGATACGGAAGTGATCCCCCTGTTGACGAAGCTAAGTGCTTACAAGCCTCAACCAGGCGATCGCCTTGCACACCGTCAGCTGCAAGAGTTTACTCGTCGAGCTTGGCAAGCATCCCCTGAGGCTTTTCGGCTTTAAGTTAAGCGGCGATCGCCTGACTGTACCTACATCTATTGTGTCTTAACCTAAATGTGAGTTGGCGGCCATCCGATTGACCCCAACTCTGAGCAGTTGCTCTAACCAGTTATTTTTTGGCGACCTGCCAAAAAAGCCACCTTCTAGCTCGATTTTAATCCCCGCTTAGACTTAGGAACTAGGGACTAACCGAATTCGTCCAGCATCCATTTCAGACATGAGTAGCTCTAATGCCTCATAATCTGCATCCGAGATATGACCTAGGCGAGTTAGTTCGTAGTTAATCTCATTTTCAATATCTGGTGTGAGTTGCCTAATGTGAAGAGCCTTTGATACGAGTTTACGAATAACGTGGGTAGTTTTCATACTGTTACCATCGCAAAATCAGGGGAACGCTGACATCCTGATTCTCTGTCGAATTTCAAAACTGCGGCGTGATCCTAGCCCGGATAGAGACGTGATCTTCAGCCTGACTAGAGCGTGATTTAAATCACTTCATTTTGTCAGTGCAAAAAATATGCCAGATAAGAACTGTATATTTCCGTACTGTTCGATCTAAATACTTGTTCAAAACTTTATAAAAGGTCGCTCGACGCTTAAAGTTTCCGCAAAATGACTTAGATTTGCTAGTTTTTACAGAGTTGGGAGGCTATATTCTCTACATCTCAAGTTTTAATTAGTTCAATTTTCCGCCGTGAGATTGTTCACCATAGCGTAACCAGCGAAGCAGGATAGTAGTAAATGCAGAATCTTCTAGTACAGCCTTCCATGACCATTGTTCAGCCGACTGGGCACATCAATGCCTCCAATGCGACAGAGTTTCAGCAGCAGCTTCTAGAAACAGTATCATCTGATCAGCACACCTCTATTCTGGTGGATCTTGGTCTGGTCGATTCATTAGACAGCGCCGGATTGATGTCATTGGTATCAGCACTGACTCTCTCTCAGCAAATGGATAAAGATTTCGGAATTTGCTGCGTTCCTGCTTCGATCCGCATTATTTTTGAAGTGACTCAGCTAGACCGAGCGTTCAAAATATTCGAAAATCGCTCTGCTTATAAGGCTGCGATCGCTTAAATCCTGTTTAAGTTTCCTCTGATGTTTCCAGCTCAGTACGCTGAGCCTAAACTGGAGGGAGATGCCGCTGCTGTATGGATTGCTTAAATCCACTTAGATAGCATAGCGCCATTGGGGATGGAGTGATTGTAAATTGTAGGCAGGAATGCCCCCCTCATTCTCTGTGCAGGGTAAACGGTCGCTAGAGGTAGTGGGGGCAGTTTTGCAAGAGTTTCAATCCTGAATCAGCCACGATACTGGCTCAAAAAAAGCGGACAGTAGAACTTAGTTTACAGTCCGCTTTTTGCTTGGGGGAAAACTGACATTTTTGACATACTCCCCGGCGTGAACGCCGAGGATTCTTGACACATCATTTCAACTTGCTACCGAAGTAGTCTTACGGTCGATCCGTGTCCGTTTAGAGTCTCCCAATGCCCTATGGCGACTTTGCTCAAAAGCTTAATGTGTGGTCTTGATTGCTTGCCAGGGTTAGACTTAACCATTGCCCTTTTAAGCGGTCTAGGTGCGCTCTCATCGTGGCTGTAGAAGCTTATGCTGTTCAACGCGTCTTGAGCCTGTAGACGTTCCTATTTTAATCCAAAGCCGTGCTAGAAGCACAGGGTTTTAGACCCAGTTTTCCGATAATTTAGAGATCTTGAGAAAACTTAGCATTGTGAAGGCTGAGCAGTTAATAAAGCTCAGGTTTTGTGCCTCTGGCAAGTAGAAGTCAAATATTATTTGACTAGAAAATCTGTAAGTTTCTGAGTTGGCACTCCTTAAACAGCTGGAGAGATCTAGTATTAGAGATCTTAAGAGACGTGCTGAAGTGAGGACAAGTAGTGAGTATTGCGGTTGAGCAGTTGCTGACGTCAGACATTCTTCGCCCCGCGCGCTATTTGGGCAATGAGCTAGGAGCCGTCCACAAACCTTGGCATGCGGCTCAGATTCGGTGGGTGCTGACCTATCCAGAGATCTATGAGGTGGGAGCCTCAAACCTGGGGCACATTATTCTTTATAGCATTCTCAATACTCAGCCTCGGCAGTTGTGCGATCGCGCCTACCTGCCCGCGCCCGACTTGGCGGCAAAATTGCAGGCTACCCGCACGCCTCTATTTGGGGTAGAGTCTCGGCGAGCTGTAACTGAATTCGATATCTTGGGCTTTAGTCTCAGCTACGAGCTAGGTGCGACTAATATTTTGGAAATGCTGCACTTAGCGGGGATTCCCTTCACCTGGCAAGAGCGCCACGCCCCTGGTGCGTGGAATGTGGAGCAGGGAAGCTACCCGCTAATCTTTGCAGGCGGGCAGACGGCGACGTCTAATCCCGAACCCTATGCCGATTTCTTTGACTTCATTGCCCTCGGCGATGGCGAGGAGCTGCTGCCTGAAATTGGTCTGGTTTTGGAAGAAGGCAAAGCGGCAGGGCTAAGTCGGGAAGAGCTATTGCTAGATTTAGCCCAGGTTCCTGGCGTTTACGTTCCTCAATTTTATGCGCCCGGTGCCGGAGGAGCGGTGCATCCTAACCGGGATGGCGTGCCGGAACGAGTGCTGCGGCGAGTAGCGCCTCCTATGCCTGCCTATTCGATTGGGTTGGTGCCCTTTGTCGAAACTGTCCACGATCGCCTGGTGATCGAAATTCGTCGAGGCTGCACCCGAGGCTGTCGCTTTTGTCAACCGGGAATGTTGACTCGGCCAGCGCGCGATGTTGAGCCAGAGCAGGTGATTGATACCATTGAACGAGGCATGCGGGAAACGGGGTATAACGAGTTCTCTTTGCTTTCTCTTAGCTGTTCTGATTACTTGGCTCTGCCGGCGGTGGGGCTAGAAATCAAAAATCGCCTCAAAGATGAAAATATTTCCCTGAGCTTACCCAGTCAGCGAGTTGATCGCTTTGATGAAAACATTGCCAATATCATTGGTGGCACCCGCAAGGGTGGGCTGACCTTTGCTCCAGAGGCAGGGACTCAGCGCCTGCGAGACATCATCAACAAAGGGTTAACCAACGAAGAATTGCTGCGCGGGGTGCAAACCGCCTACGAGCAGGGTTGGGATAAGGTGAAACTCTACTTTATGATCGGTTTGCCGGGAGAAACCGATGCCGATGTTTTGGGGATTGCCGAAACGCTCCGCTGGCTCCAGCAAATGTGCCGCGCCAAAGGCCGTAGGCCCATTAACTTTAATGTCACAATTTCTAACTTTACGCCCAAACCCCATACCCCCTTTCAGTGGCACTCGGTTTCCACTACTGAGTTTGAGCGCAAGCAAGCCTTGCTGCGGCAAGAATTTCGGACGATTAGAGGGTTAAAGGCTAACTTCACGGATGTCCACATTTCGGCAATGGAAGATTTTGTCGGACGGGGCGATCGCCGCCTCTGTGCTGTGATCCGTCGAGCTTGGGAGCTAGGAGCCCGCGAAGATTCTTGGTGGGAAAACCAAGAGCGAGCGTTTGCAGCCTGGACACAGGCGATCGCCGAATCTGACTTGACCTGGAAATACCGTCAGGTTGAGGCGGGCGAGTGGAACCTATTTGGTCAAGATGAAGGCGGAGGGATGAAGGCTGAAGCGGCTGCTTATAGTGCTCCTCTACCGTGGGATCATATTGATTCTGGAGTCGATAAAACTTGGCTCCAAGAGGATTTAATGCGGGCACTGGCGGCGGCGACAGTACCAGATTGCTCGTTTGATGGCTGTTCGCATTGCGGGGTATGCGGAGCCGATTTTGGTCATAACGTGGTTGTGCCACCGTTGCCTATTCCCAAGTTTGAACATCACTTTGTGCCCAACACAGAGCGATCGCAGCGGTTACGGGTCTGGTTTGGCAAACTCTACGATATGGCCTTAATTAGCCACTTAGATCTGGTGCGGCTGTTTGATCGGGCAGTACGGCGGGCGGCTCTACCTGTTTCCTATACGGGCGGCTTTCATCCCAATCCCCGAATTGTTCCGGCTAGTGCGCTGCCGTTGGGAGCTACTAGTTCTGGCGAGGTCGTCGATTTTGATCTGACCACAGTGATGCCACCGGATGAGTTTTTGTCCCGGCTGGCTGCTCAGCTGCCGACGCATATTCCCCTATTTCGGGTGGAGGCGATCGCCCCCCATACTCCCGCCGCAACCCAGCTATTAGAACGGGCTGAGTACTACCTCTTGGTGGGGCTAGCGGCAGAGGCCGAAACCACGGCTGTGGAACTAAACCAGCAGCCACAGCGCTGGATTGAATCGGTTCTGGAATCCTCAGAGCTGCTGTATGAGCAAACCACCAAATCTGGCAAGCACCAGCAAATCAATTTGCGCGATCGCCTCTTTGAATTAGAGCTGATCGATTCCAATGCCGTTCCTACTCCCTTTGTCCAGCCGCCAATGCCAGATACTAGCATCGCTTTGCGGTATGTTGGCAGCTGTCGAAATGATGGCACCCTGCTGCGGCCAGAACATCTAATCTATATGCTGGAGCAGGTTTCTCACCAGCAACTTCAGCTCATCCACAGCCATCGCCAGCGGCTGGAGTTCACGCTATAAGCCCCACCTTTGTTACTGGGCGATGCATGGAAGCGTGCGACTCCCATGCATCATCACTTCTACGTAGACTCAAATTTCTCACAAATCATGCACTTTCCGCAGTGTTGCGGCGTTTGCGCGCTATAATTCACTCAAAAGACGCTGATGCGAATTCAACGCCCCTGCAGTTGCCAGCAGATCAATCGGCAGCAGGACGTGAGTGATGTTCGTCTCCGCAGGTTTTTGAGACTGAAATTAGTCAAATTGGTTACCTGGTCTCTGTGGAAAGGTAATGCCTGAATTTGGCTATTGAGCAGGAATTGCTCAGTGGATCATCCGTTTAGGATGTGAGAATTTTTTTCCCACGCTCTAAACGTATACCAGAATACGCAACTTCCTGTCTGTTCCGCGAATCATCGGCAATGTTCTGCAACCCATGAGTTGTAGAGCATTGAAGTATTTTAGGTAGGAGATTTTTCTTCACCTTAGCATCATGCCAGAGTTTTGTATTTCAAATAACAATTCACATCCCTGGGGCAGCATCGCGTCCATCCATGCTCCCTGGGCTGCTCCCTTTCGAGGAAATTGAATGCCAACGCAAATAATAGTCGCTGAACAGCATCGGATTGCTGCTGTTTTTTCAGGAGATCAGATTCAAGAGTTGATTGTTGCAACGGGCAGTCATCAAGTTGGAGATATTTATCTCGGTATTGTTGAAAACGTATTGCCTGGAATCGATGCCGCCTTTGTCAATATTGGCGATAGCGAACGCAATGGCTTTATCCATGTGACCGATTTGGGACCATTGAAGCTGAAGCGCTCGGCTGGCTCAATTACTGAGCTACTAGTGCCACAGCAAAAAGTGCTAGTGCAGATCATGAAGGAGCCAACGGGCAATAAAGGGCCACGGCTGACCGGAAATGTTAGCTTACCTGGTCGTTACCTCGTCCTGATGCCCTCTGGTCGTGGGGTCAACCTATCTCGCCGCATTCGCAGTGAAAATGAACGCAATCGGCTAAGAGCACTAGCGATCCTAGTTAAGCCAGCTGGCATGGGGCTTTTAGTGCGCACTGAGGCCGAGAATGTGCCCGAAGAAGCGATTATTGAAGATCTGGAAAATCTGCAAAAGCAGTGGGAAAATGTCCAGCAGGAAGCCTCAACCACACGTCCACCTAACCTGCTCAACCGGGATGATGACTTTATCCAAAAAGTACTGAGAGACGTTTATAGTGCTGACGTGAATCGGATTGTGGTCGATTCTAGTACGGGTTCCAAGCGGGTGAAGCAGCACCTGATGAACTGGAGCGGGGGTAAAACTCCGCCAGGCGTATTAATTGACCACCATCGCGAACGTATTCCCATTTTGGAATATTTCCGAGTTAACGCCGCCATTCGAGAAGCCCTAAAGCCTCGGGTGGATTTGCCGTCGGGTGGCTATATCATCATCGAACGGACGGAAGCCCTGACGGTAATTGACGTCAACTCTGGGTCTTTCACACGCTCGGCCACCGCCCGCGAGACGGTTTTGTGGACTAACTGTGAAGCGGCGACTGAAATTGCCCGCCAGCTGCGCCTACGCAACATTGCTGGGGTGATTGTGGTGGACTTCATCGACATGGATTCCCACCGCGACAAATTGCAGGTACTGGAGCAGTTTAATAAAGCCATTCGGGCTGATAAAGCTAGACCTCAAATCGCTCAGCTCACCGAATTAGGCTTAGTAGAACTGACTCGCAAGCGCCAAGGGCAAAACCTATACGAGCTATTTGGACGGCCTTGTACAACCTGTGGAGGCTTAGGGCATTTAGTGCATTTGCCGGGTGAAGCAGACGCGGTTGCCCAGTCGCTCGAATCTACCCGAGTTATTCCCAGCTATGAACCGCGAGTTGCACCGGTGCGCGAGCCGATTTGGGAAGGTGGCAGCGATGAGGACTTGGGTGCTGCCCCAGACTCAGAGGCTCAAGAGTTAGATCTAACTAATCATCCAAGTTACCAAGAGCGAGGTCGAACAGATAATCGTCGCCGTCGTCGCAGTCGTGGCGGCAGGCCCGGAGAACCGATTGTCAGAGCCAATGGCTCTCGATTGCCAGATGCAGACGCAGAGGTCGATGATGTGTCTCCACTGGATGAGCTAATTATTCCAGCTCCGGTTATAGTGCCAGCGGTTCGAGAACCTCGCCCTGAGAAAGTCGAACGAGTCGAACGGGTCGAACGGGTCGAACGGGTCGAACGAGTCGAACGGGTCGAACGGGTCGAACGGGTCGAACGGAGCGGGCGCACGGCGACCCGACGAGAGAAACCTGCTGCAGAACCGCCCCAAGTGATTGCTGTGGAAATGACTCTAGAAGAGCAAGAAGTATATGCTGTGATGGGGGTTTCACCGTTGGTGCTCACGCAGGAAACGGTGAAAGATCCAAAATCTACTATCATTGCAGTGACATTGCCAGGGCAGCGCGCCACCCTTAATGTGTCGGCTTTGCTGGCTGGAAGTAAAGGTCAGTCTGATGTCGCTTCAACTCCAGATCTACGGATCGAGATGGCTGAGACACCTGCTATGTCTGTATCGGTTGCGGCACCTATTCCTGCAGGTTTGCCCTCCCGACCCGAGCCGCAGCGGGATAATGGCTCCGATGTAGGCATAAACAGCGGTGCTGCTGACGACAACAGTTCTGCTGCCGATGCCGAGGACGGCGATGCGGCCAACCGTCGCCGCCGCCGTCGTCGTTCATCGGTGAGTACAAATGGAGGCGACTCAGAAGGCTAACGGGATTGTGGTGCTTAACTACATGGAAACCAGAGTGTTTGATGGGCAGCGCACTCTGGTTGTAACCTAAGCAGATAGCGCTATGATTTGATCCGATTTGTGGAAACGGGTGAAAGAGTCTCAGTTGAATTTGCAGATGGCTTCACTCCAGCCTGAGGGTCTTATGGCGGGGGTGGATGAGGTCGGTCGGGGAGCCTTATTTGGCCCCGTTGTGGCAGCGGCCGTTATCCTACCGGATACAGCTTTAGCTGAATTGGCGGCGGCAGGTGTGACTGATAGTAAGCAGCTTTCAGCCCTGCGGCGGGAGCATTTGGCTGTTTATATTCAGGCGATCGCCACCGACTATCGAGTGGGTATGGCCACGGTACAAGAAATCGATCGCCTTAATATTTTGCAAGCGTCTCTATTGGCGATGCGTCGGGCGATCGCCCAACTGCACCCCCAGCCAGATCTATGTTTGATTGATGGTAACCAGCGGATTCCTCAATTGCTGCTGCCCCAGCAAACCTTGGTCAAAGGTGATCAGACATCTTTGGCGATCGCAGCGGCCAGTATTATTGCCAAGGTTTGGCGAGATCGATTGATTGTGCGTCTATCCCAGCGCTATCCAGGCTACGATCTGGCCACGAATAAAGGCTATGGCACCGCTAAGCATCGCCTAGGTCTACAGCAGTTAGGCACAACTCGTCAGCACCGATGTAGCTTTGCTCCTTGCCGCCTAGAGCAGTAGAACCTGGTTGAACAAAAAATTCCTAGTCGGTTCCTAGTCGGTGTCTGGCCTCGGCAATCATCGATTGAGCGTCTAGGTCTATTCTGTAACCAAGGACAGAGGCGATCGCCCCGCCTCTGTAGCCTCGGCTGCTTCACTGATTTGTATGGTTGCCCAGTGACAATAATCAGATAGCAGCTGGTGCATTAATCGTTGCTTAATCGTGAGGAGCACACTGCGCAGCACGCCATTGCCTGCTGCCTCTAATAACGGTCTGGGGGTCAGCCAAAAGGCGGGTGGTAAGCCGACTTCTACTTGCAAATCGGCTCGACCCAATAAGCAGGTTCCTTTTTTAGTTTGGGTTGGCGCTAGTTTACCTAGCAGGTTGAGGTCGAAACGTTCGTTAATGTATTCAATCCCACGAATTTCGCAGTCCAGCGATCGCAGATGAATAGTGCCATCGGTTTCTGCCCAGATCTGCATATCGACTGTAGGTTGAATACTGAGGGTCAGAAAATTCAAAGGGCGCATCTTGAGGCGAAATGTATCCCCGCTCAAAGCGTCTACCCGACTAGGATCAATTAAGGCGTTGATCAATCGATAGGGTTGCCGCAAATAATGTTCAATCGGAATTGGCTGCTTGGGCACAAGTAATTCAACCGATTGGGACGCTGTAAATCGAATTTGCATCACAGTAAAAAGTGAAGACAGGTAGAAACAGAAAACTGGTGTTCAAGGCGAGGCGTAGCGGCTAGTCGTCAATTTTTCTCGGATAACCGATATAAATTCCTGTAACGACGCAATTAGTCACGGCACTATGGGCGTCGGACTGAGACGGTGGAGACGTTAATGTTATCTGTGCCCGAGCAGGATTCATTTAGCAGTCAGTAGATCCCTCATACTGATCTGAGTAGGCAAAAACTGAACGGCCTATTAACTAAATTTTACAATTACTGGTGGAAATTGACCTTGACACACGCCCTTAGCAGCATTCTACCTTGCTTAAATGATGGGACTTACGTGAATGTTGCAATTATTTGGAACTCATTCATCTAAAGTGTCAAGATTCGGTAGTCCTTGGCAGCACTCGATGGCCGCTGTTAACGGACTTACCTAAGTACTTTACCGTTGACGCTTAGTAGCCTTAGTTAATCCTTGACCTATCCTTTACAAAACAACCCTATGGCTGCATCTATCGCCTATTTGGGACCTCCAGGAAGCTATACAGAAGACGCGGCGATCGCCTATGCCGCTTGGCTGAATGAATCTACGGGAGCAGAACTATCGCTCCATCCTGCTGCGAGCATTTCCCAAGCTCTAAAGGATACCCAAAACGGACAGGCTCAATTTTCTGTTGTGCCCGTAGAAAATTCTGTTGAAGGTAGTGTGAGTATGACCTTAGATACCCTCTGGCAGCTAGAATCTCTGCAAGTGCAGCGAGCACTAGTACTCCCAATCGCTCATGCCTTAATTTCTTGTGCTCCTAGTTTAAATGCGATTCAGAGAGTTTATGCCCATCCTCAGGGGCTAGCTCAGTGCCAGACTTGGTTAGAGCGAGTCATTCCCCAAGCTCAACTCATTCCTACTAGCTCCAACACAGAGTCTTTAAAGCACCTGCAAGTAGAGGTGATGGCAGGGGCGATCGCATCTCAACGAGCCGCTGAGCTGTATCACTTGCCAGTTTTGGCATATCCCATCAACGACTATCCTGATAACTGCACACGCTTCTGGATTTTGAGCACTCAGCCCTCCCCTGGAGGCCGATATACCTCACTAGGGTTCAGTGTTCCTGCCAATGTACCAGGAGCGCTAGTAAAGCCCCTTCAGGTGTTTGCAGAGCGAGGCATTAACCTCAGTCGTATTGAGTCACGACCGACTAAACGCTCCCTAGGAGACTATCTATTTTTCGTAGACATCGAAGCAGATGCCAGCAACTCAGCGGTGCAAGCTGCTCTCAATGAGCTAAGAAAATACGTAGAAACCCTCAAAGTACTAGGTAGCTATTCCATCATGCCGATCAGCGAGCATCACCATTAGCCTACAGGTAGCACCTAGAGGGTCAAGGAGCAAAGCTAAACTCAGCTTTGCCGTATATGGCTAGCCGTCAAGGAGCGCGACCTTTATCCAATACCACTTGAAGAGGCAAGTATCTTGACCAGGATGAATTTCGCGCAGTCAATTCGAGGATAATGACTTGAGTTATATGCCGCTAGGACGCTACTCCTGCATGGGTTCATCAAGACGAGGTCGCACTCCACCGTCAAAGTCAGAGTCCAACGCATCCTTTAAGGCCGTTCGAGCCGCTAAATGATTGCGAGTAGAAGTTAAAATTTCTGCTTCTCGATCCAGTCTAGCTGCTGTATCTTGCACTTCCAGCAGCGACTGCTGTTCAGAGGCAACACCATACAAATTACTAGCAACCCAGTAGGATAATTCAACGGGTAAGTCCGGAATATCATCTGGAATATCAATGTCTTGACTGGTGAGTTTTGCCGATAGACGGACGACGTCACGCAGCAGCTGATCCACTTGATCGCTCAACGGTCTCAAATCACGCTCTGTTGGCTGGTCTTCAATCCACTCAACTAACCCAACACAATAGGGTTTTTCTCTCACATAATCTAATACTCTAAATCGTTGCTGACCCAGAGTCATAATTTTCATTCGATCGTCGGGCATTCGATGAAACTGAGTTATTTCTGCACAGCAGCCCACAGAGGCTACATTACCGTCGATCGGATCAACCATCAACACACCAAAACGGCGATCGCTTTGGAGAATAGTGTTCATCATAATCCGATAGCGAAACTCAAAAATGTTGAGAGGCAGCCTTCTTCCGGGGAAAAGAACTAAATCAGGCAGCGGAAACAAAGGAAGTTCTCGAACAGCAACGGATGATGATGAAGCCATTGAACCTAGAATCGGATAGGAGTGAAGATAACAAGCATGACTGCTCGGATGGGCACGATAGCGACACAACCGCCGCCCATCTGGCAAATTCACTTACAGTCTATCGCATTCCCTCGGCTCTGCCGAATTGGGGAGCAGCGGGTGCAGGCCAAATTTAGTTCAAAAGCACTCCTAGATCTTGTTCTTTGCTATCGAACAGCCAAGAAGCGACGGGCAATGCCCGTCGCTTCTTGGCGAAAACTAATTACTGAGAACCCATATCGGCCGATTTGCCCAAAAGGCAATTGACTAATGGAGGAACGCAAAGTTTTCAGGTAAGAACCTTAGTAAACCATAATGGTTTAAAGTTTTACTTCAATGTCTACTCCAGCAGGCAGATCAAGTTTCATCAATGCATCAATCGTTTTTGAAGACGGCTGGTAAATATCGATAATGCGCCGATGTGTGCGGGTTTCAAAGTGCTCACGAGAATCCTTGTCTACGTGGGGCGATCGCAATACGCAATAGATCCGACGCTTGGTAGGGAGTGGAATTGGGCCAATTGCTGTAGCGTTTGTGCGATTAGCGGTGTCTACAATTTTTTCGCAGGATGTGTCGAGGAGACGACGATCAAATGCTTTGAGACGAATGCGGATCTTCTGCTGCTGGATAGTTGCCATTGGAGTATATAAATTTCAAGGTTCAGAGAAAACAGTCTTACCTGAAAAACTCCAGCAGCTAGCAAATTAGCCAGCTGCTGGAATTAACTACTGAGCAGTCTAAAACACTACTTCAGGATTTTGGACACAACACCTGCACCAATGGTACGGCCACCTTCACGGATAGCAAAGCGCATCCCTTGTTCAATGGCGATCGCGTTGATTAGCTCAACGTTCACTTTGATGCGATCGCCGGGCATCACCATTTCTACATCGGTGCCATCATCCGCAGTAAAGGTTTGAATGGTACCAGTTACGTCGGTTGTCCGAACATAGAACTGAGGTCTATACCCCGCGAAGAAGGGCGTTTTCCGGCCACCTTCTTTTTCGGTTAGTACATACACTTCACCTTCAAACAGGGTGTGAGGTTTAATTGAGCCAGTCTTGGCAATCACCATGCCCCGCTCAATATCGTCCTTCTTTAAGCCCCGGAGCAGCAAACCGGCGTTATCACCAGCTAGCCCTTCTTCCAAGCTCTTTTTGAACATTTCGATACCCGTTACCGTCGTTGTTTGGGTGTCACGGATACCAACTAGTTCAACGGTGTCGCCGACTTTGACCTTACCCCGTTCAATCCGACCCGTAGCAACAGTACCCCGACCCGTGATCGTGAATACGTCTTCAACAGCCATTAAGAACGGCTTGTCGATGTCACGCTCAGGTGTAGGAATAAACGAGTCAACGGCGTCCATCAACTCATAGATTTTATCGACCCATTCGTTTTCCCCGCGCTTGGTCTTAGGATTGGCCACCATAGCCTCCAACGCCATTAGCCCTGATCCACGGGTAATGGGCAAATCATCACCAGGGAAATCATACTCAGTGAGCAGTTCCCGCAGCTCTAGCTCCACCAGTTCGAGCAGCTCTTCGTCATCCAACTGATCTACTTTGTTAAGGAAAACCACGATGCTAGGAACACCGACCTGACGAGCCAAGAGAATATGCTCCTTGGTCTGGGGCATGGCTCCATCAGTAGCGGCCACAACTAGAATGGCACCATCCATCTGAGCTGCGCCCGTGATCATGTTTTTCACGTAGTCTGCGTGACCAGGACAATCCACATGAGCATAGTGACGGGCTCCCGTCTCATACTCTACGTGAGCTGTATTGATCGTGATGCCCCGAGCCTTCTCTTCAGGAGCAGCATCAATTTCATCATACTTCCGTGCTTGAGCCTGACCATTAGCCGCCAGGGTCATT
>CASBQJ010000567.1 GCA_949127705.1 Synechococcales cyanobacterium PMM_0085 | reverse complement strand
GCAGAGGAATTGCTGAAACTAACGATCCAATTTTTGCAAAATTGGATCGTTAGTTTCAGCAATTCCTCTGCTTGGGTCGCATCGAGGGTGTCAAAGCCCAGTCGATGCATCATGCGCTGCCGGTAGGTAGCTAGATAATGCGCTTCAAATTGCTCCAACCCGGCAGTCATCTCGGCCCCGTTGATCACAGCGCTGAGCGGAATTTGTAGCCGAGCCAGGTTTTCGTAGCAAATCGCGGGTTGATTGGCGTAGCAATAGCGCCCTGCATAATCAAAGTAGGCTGCGGTAAATTGGGGATCATAGCGATCGATTAAGGCATAGGGTCCATAATCGAAACTTTCGCCCGTAATCGACATGTTGTCGGTATTGAGTACGGCATGGCAAAACCCCACAGACATCCACTGAGCCGCTAGCTCGGCAACACGCTGCACCAGTTCCGCATAAAAGCGCGCATCGCGATCGCTATTTGTGGCCAGATGCGGGTAATAGGTGTCGATCGTGTGATCTAGCAGTGGTCGAGTTAGATCGGGGCGTTTGAGGTAGTGTAGCCGCTCAAACGTGCCAAACCGGATGTGCGATCGCTGCATCCGCACCATCACCGATGAGCGCGTCGGCGACGGTTCATCGCCGCGCCACAGCCCCTCCCCCGTTTCAATCAGGCTAAGACAGCGAGACGTGCGCACGCCCAATACCGCCAACATCTCTGCTGCTAGCACTTCACGCACTCCCCCCTTCAGAGTCAGCCGTCCATCCCCGCCTCTAGAGTAAGGCGTAGGGCCCGATCCCTTCGTGCCAAAATCATACAGTTCACCATCGACTCCTCGCACTTGACCATAGAGAAAACCTCTGCCATCGCCCAATGCCGGATTGTATTCACCAAACTGGTAGCCGTGGTAGCGCATGGCCAACAGCGGCACCCGACCGGAAAATTTGCCAAAAGCCTGAATAAAGTCTGCATCGCTGACCAAGGCGGGATCGAGTCCTAGCGTGGGCAGCAGCCTGTCATTGCGAAACCTTAGCGTGTGTTGAGGAAATTCTGCTGCCAACACCGGGTCAGAATAATCATCCCCCAATGTTTCAAACGCAGGTTCGTAGATCAAACTTAGAAACGGATTTGTCATCAAACAGTCAAAAAATGTGTCAATGCGCAGGCATTTAGCCCGATATAGATGGATTTAGCATAGTCAATTGTGGGTGTAAGGGGAAGCCGATCTTTTGTGATTGGGCGTTATTTTCAGATCTTCATCTAAATTTATATTTTTATCCAAAGCAGATATCTGGCCTGCAACATTTTCCCTGACACATTTGAAAAAAATTAGCCTTTGATCCTCTGGTATTGTGACTCCTGCTACATCCATAGAGAGGTTACGCATCAAACCATCCAGCATCTGCATTGGGGACGGTATCGACGTCTTTCGGAATTGTGTTAATCTGAACTAGGATTAATTTCGGTTGTATATTTCGTTTGATAAACGACTCTCCGAATTTAACTCTCTACACTTTTTGACCTTCGGAGACTTCTTCTATGTCCATTTACGTCGGCAATTTATCCTTTGAAGCAACGCAAGAGGATATTTCTCAAATTTTTACCGAGTATGGCACCGTTAAGCGTGTCCAATTGCCTACCGATCGTGAAACAGGTCGCTTTCGCGGCTTTGGCTTTGTGGAAATGAGCACCGAAGCCGAAGAAGCCGCTGCCATTGAAGCATTGGATGGAGCTGAGTGGATGGGTCGTGACCTGAAAGTAAACAAGGCAAAGCCTCGTGAAGAGCGTGGTGGTTCTTCCAGAGGTGGTGGCAGCTGGGGCAACGGCGGCGGCAACTTCTCCCGTTAATCGACCTCAACGCTAGTGTGTCTCTCTAGAAGCCTTGGGGGGGTAGACAAGGCGTCTGCCCCCTTTTAATACTGGTTAAGCAATAGCCAAGAAAAGTTGCTGACAGGCATAGGAGAAGGGAAGATTCATGCCTCCTATGCTGCACCTACAGCCTCATGGACGGAAGGTGAGGTGATCGAAGGCTGGCTAAAGTATTTATTTAAGTCAAATTTCCAGAGTTTGGTGAGGCGGTGTGGGCAGACTCATTTTTTACCGCCGAGTCCATAAACTGATTTTTGGCATGCTGTGATTGAAGTCCAATTGTGAGGAACTAGGATGACCCAAGTAATTCTTGGTGAAAATGAGGGTATCGAGTCAGCACTGCGCCGCTTCAAGCGCAAAGTGTCTCAGGCGGGGATTTTCCCCGACATGAGGAAATATAGACACTTTGAGACACCGCTTGAAAAGCAAAAGCGCAAGGCGATCGCCAAGCGCAAACAGCGCCGGAAGCGCTTCCATTAAATTGCAGGCTCAATGAACAGGTGCGTTCTCTAGTAGGGCGCACCTGATTGTTTGTGAATTTTTACGCTGGCATTCTGGTGTCTAGCTGTCCACCTGGCTGACCCGGTGCATCTGAATGACATCGCTCATTTTGCGGATTTGGGCAAAGGTTCGATCTAGCTGCTCGTGATCGCGAATGTCTATGCCGAGGTTGATGACGGCCGTTTGAGCCGGGAATGTTTTAACCTGAGCACTGCGAACATTAATATTATGGTCGCTCAGTCGAGAGAGAATGTCTTTTAGCACGCCGACGCGGTCAATTACTTCAATTTGGATTTGGACTGGGTAGGTTAGCGGTCTGGTGCTGTGGCTGTCTGTGGCATTCCAACTGACTGGGATCAGGCGATCGCCGGGGATATTATCGGTATTGGCGCAGCCCTGACGGTGAATAGAAATGCCGCGACTGGCTTGGGTGACAATGCCAATAATGGGTTCGCCAGGAATTGGATTACAGCATCCGGCCAAATGGTAGAGCAACCCTTCAACGCCGTGGATGGGGCAACCTTGTCCCTTTGGTGTGGCGCGAGGAGTCGTCGGCGCTACCGCTGGAATCGACGGCAACAGCGTCGATAGCTCGTCTTTGGTCGCCGTCGGGGCGATCGGCTGTTGAGCTTTGGTCGCATCGCGCAGACGATTAAGCACCAAATTGAGCGTCACCTCGCCATACCCTACCGCCGCTAAAAGATCTTCAGCACTGTGATAATTACAGCGCTGGGCGGTGGTGTGCATCGTTTCCGATTTGAGCAGCGCCTCAAATCCCTTTTTACCTAGCTCTCGCTCTAGCATCTCGCGCCCCCGTTGGAGGTTTTGCTCGCGGTTTGAGCGCTTATACCATTGCCGAATGCGGTTGCGCGCGCCGGTGGTGACGGTGAAATTTAGCCAGTCCAGACTGGGGTGAGAATTTTTTTGCCGAATGATTTCCACAATGTCGCCATTGCGCAGAGGCGTGTCGAGCGGCACCATCCGCCCATTCACCTTGCCGCCCGCACAGTGGTTGCCAACTTCGGTGTGGATGCGGTATGCAAAGTCTACGGGGGTGGCTCCTTGCGTCAGAGGAATAACGTCTCCATTGGGTGTAAAGACATAGACATCGTCATCAAATAAATTGGTTCGAACGCTTTCCAAATATTCTTGGGCGTCCTTGAGTTCGCTTTGCCAGTCTAAGAGTTGCCGCAGCCAGGTAAATTTTTCGTCATCTGTGGTCATTTTGCCGCTAGAGCCGCCGGATTCTTTGTACTTCCAGTGGGCGGCTATGCCATATTCGGCAATGTGGTGCATTTCTACCGTGCGGATTTGCACTTCGACTGGGCGACCCGTGTTGCCAATCACAACCGTGTGCAGCGACTGGTAGCGATTGGGTTTGGGTAAACCAATGTAGTCTTTGAATCGGCCAGGAATGGGGCGGAAGAGGTGATGCACAACAGCAAGGCTGCGGTAGCACTCGTCGTTGCTTTCCACAATGATGCGAACGGCGGCTACGTCAAAGATTTCGTGGAATTCTTTTTGCTGCCGCTGCATTTTTTCATAAATGCCATAGAGGTGCTTAGGGCGACCGCTAATCTCAAAACAGTGGACGTTGATTTTCTCTAGCTCGTCACGCACTTGGGCGATCGCCCGATCCAAGACAGCCTCGCGGTCAGCGCGCTTTTCCATCACCAGCTGTTGCATGTCGCGGTAGGCATCTGGTTCTAGATACTTAAAGGCTAAGTCTTCCAGCTCCCACTTAAAGCGCCCAATTCCTAAGCGATTGGCCAAGGGGGCAAAAATCTCACGTGTTTCTTGGGCAATGCGGCGACGTCTCTCATCAGACAGGTGTTCTAGGGTTCGCATATTGTGCAGCCGATCGGCCAGCTTCACAATAATGACGCGAATATCTTGCGCCATCGCGATAAACATGCGGCGAAAATTTTCGGCCTGACGCTCAGTTTTGCTGGAGAAATTAAACTTTGAAAGTTTGGTTACCCCTTCTACCAAACGGCTTACCTCCGCGCCAAACTCCCGTTCTAGATCTTCTAGCGTGACATCAGTATCTTCTACGATGTCATGCAAAAAACCCGCCGCAATCATGGCACCACTGCCGCCTAGGTCTCGTAGCAAGCCGGCAACAGCAACGGGGTGAGCAATATATGGCTCTCCCGAAGCGCGCAATTGGCCTTCGTGCAGCCGATACGCAAAATCAAACGCCCGACAGACTAACGTCGCATCAGCACGAGTCTGTTCTGCTCCGTCGCCTGTGATCGTAGAGTGATGAGATAGCAAGCACTGCTTCAGCCAGTCTGGTAAGACAATGTCTGTCGGGAGCGTCAAGGTGGGTGTGTCCATGTGGCACCTCCTTAAAAGGAGAAAGTTAGAAAATGGAGAGAGTTAAAACAGAAGAAAATGAGATGAAAGCAAAGTCATGAGAATTCTTTAAATAGATAAAATAAACGTTTGAAGAACCTAGTTGATCGATTTGGCCTCTAGCGCGTAAACGCTTGACTGAGAGATCATGTAAAGGGATTAAAAGTTAGATGATTGAAAGTTAGATATAGCAGAGGATTTGGACTCTTCTTAGCGGGCTGGTTTTACACCTTTCACACCTTTTTTAGATACCAAGATGGGAAGCAGTCTGCCTGCCTCCGTGAATGCTCAATCTGGATTAAGTTATTAAACTGCTAAGGGGCAACGTTTGGGAAGTCCTCAAGGGTGCTTTCGATTCCCGCTTTCGCAGCAAATTAGAAAATTCGGATCAGCAGATAGACTTAGATGGTCGATCAGTGCGAGTTAAATTAATAACTTACCCGGAGCATGAACACTAAGGGTGCCGTTGTTCTACTACTATATACAGACTTCTTTACATTTGTTTAGCCAAGCAACGAAACGTTGACACAATTTAGGTGTATCTATGGTGCCAAGTGAGCATCGACAGCACTATGAGAGGCTGCGGCAGGCTCTAGAGCAGCTAAGGATTTCCGCCGAGCTGAGAGACGGGGATCACGGTCGTGCAAGCAGCGAAACCCAGCCGCAGCAGGTCGGTTCATATACGGGCAGCACGGCAGCTATGGCGTCTGGGATGACGTCTGGTATGGCGTCTGCGGACGCTTTGATGGGGGCGGTGGCGGCAATGACTCAGCAGTTTCAGCCGCAAATTTTGGCGCTGCCCTGGGTCGAGATGGATGAGGCGATCGCCCTGCGGCTCCAGTCGATTCAAACCGAAATCAGCAAACAGCTGCGACTGCTGGCGATGGATACGATGTTTCTGAAAACGGCTCGCCAGCCTGAAACCAGCCAGCAGAGACGACAGCAGATAGGCGATCGCCTCGATCTACTGCTGCGCTACTGTGAGGCAATTTTGGCCACTGAAACTTTGGCCACTGAAACTTTGGCCACTGAAATTTTGGCCACTGATTTGGCCGTAGATGGCGCAGATCTAGACCAGGGTGGGGCAGAATTGGCTTAGGCGATGCCAATCTGTGCCAAAACAGGTTCAAAATAGGTTCAAAATAGCAGTGTGAAAGCATCAGGGGAAATTGGATTGTGGAATGTCCCAAAGAGCGGGGGATCGAGTTAAGTGACCATGTGTTGCCGGGAGGTTTGGCGGTCAAACACTGCCCCAGCTGTGCGGGCAACTGGTTGCCAGTCGAAGACTATACCGTTTGGCAGCAGCAGCAGCCTGCTGCCAACACACCTGCTGTGCCGGCCGATCTGTCCTATACCCCGTCGCTGCTCGATTCTAGAACGGCGCTGTGCCCCAACTGTCGCGGGTTTTTGTCGCGGGCACGGGTTGGATCGGCTAATCCGTTCTATGTAGAGCGCTGCCCGCAATGTGGCGGGATGTGGTGCGATCGCGGCGAATGGGAGGTGTTGGCAGGGCTGGGGCTGCATACCCTGATCGATCAGCTATTTTCTAGCGATTGGCAAAGCCGCATGAGAGAGCGAGAGTTTACCACGCGTGAACGGCTGGCCTTAATTGACAAACTTGGCTCCGACCTAGCGCAACAGATTTTTGCATTAGCAGAGCAATTAGAAAAACATCCGAATGGGGATTTTGGCGTGGCCTACTTGATGCGGCGGTTAGATAAGTGAGGCAACCCATGGCAAGCGACCCGCTGACCCGTTCTGCAATGGCAAGCTACCAATTTCCTGACACGTTTATGTGGGGGGCAGCAACGGCGGCCTATCAAATTGAAGGGGCGGTTGATGAAGATGGCCGGACGCCTAGCGTCTGGGATACCTTTACCGACTTGCCGGGACGCGTGCTCAATGACGATACGGGGGCGATCGCCTGTGATCACTACCATCGCTACGTCGAGGATGTGGCGCTGATGGCGCGGCTGGGGATCAAGCACTATCGATTTAGCCTTGCCTGGTCGCGAATTATGCCCAACGGGCGCGGCCAAGTGAACGAAGCGGGGATCGATTTCTATCGGCGGCTGGTCGATTGCCTGCGGGATCACGGCATTACGCCCCATGCCACCTTGTTTCACTGGGACAGTCCCCAGGCGCTAGAAGATTTGTATGGGTCTTGGCGTAGTCGGGAAATGGCGCAGGATTTTGCCGATTATGCGACGGCGGTGGTCAGTCGGCTGAGCGATCGCATCACCCACTGGATGACGATTAATGAAATTGTTTGCTTCACGCATCTAGGCTACGGCGTCGGCAACGTGCCGCCCCACGCCCCCGGCACCGTGGTACGCAGCCAAAAGGAAGTCTGGCAGACCTCTCACCATGCGCTGCTGGCGCATGGGTTGGCCTGTCAAGCCATCCGTGCCGCCTCTATCACACCTTGCTCTATCGCCTTGGTAGACAACTTCAGCGTGCCAGTCCCCATTGCCGAATCACCCGATCACATTGCCGCCGCCAAACGCGCCTTTCACACCCTAGGTACCAATGGCGGCATTATCTTCCCGGCTCTAACTGGAGCCTACAGCCCTCTGTTACTAGAGCACCTGGGTGCCGATGCGCCCGACATCCACGCGGGTGACCTCAACACCATCTTTCAGCCATTAGATGCCCTGGGCTTCAACGTCTATACAGGCAACTATGTGCGCGCTGCCGACAATGCCCAAGGGTTTGAGGTGCTGCCGCTATCGGCCAGCTACCCGCGCTTGCATATGCCCTGGCTGTGGGTAGTGCCCGAAGCCCTCTATTGGGGCATCCGCCATGTGAGCGAAACCCTAGGCCGAGGCCACCTGCCGCTGTTTATCAGTGAAAACGGCTGTGCAGCCGAAGATATCCTCACTCCAGCGGGCGAAGTGATCGATTGCGATCGCATCTTTTATCTGCGACAGCACCTCAAAGCAGCTCACCGTGCCGTTCAAGAAGGATACCCGCTCCACGGATATTTTCTTTGGAGCCTGTTAGACAATTTTGAATGGGCTTGGGGCTACACGCGTCGGTTCGGCCTGACCTACATTGACTACCCCACCCAAGCTCGCATCCCCAAAGCCAGCTTTAACTGGTACTGCGAATGCATTCGCCAGAACCGAGTGGTTTAGAGGGCGATCGCTCCAAACTTCAACTCAATCTGTAAATCAATGAGATTGGCTGACTGGGTCTAAAGGGTGACGGCACAATCCTCCAAAAGTGGCACGACTTCTCTGTAACAGATTGTTAATTTAGTTTACATAGCGTGACTTGCAT
>CASBQJ010000566.1 GCA_949127705.1 Synechococcales cyanobacterium PMM_0085 | reverse complement strand
CATTCGCGTTGTAGTTCGCGGGGTCATCTTAGTCGATGGTTATGTGCTAGTAGCTCATTGCAAGGGTGCAACCAATACTTTTCTACCAGGCGGACATGTTGAGTTTTGGGAAAGCCTACCTACCGCGTTTACCCGCGAATTATTTGAGGAAGTGGGGCTTTGTGTGCAAGTCTCCAACTATATTGGTATGGTTGAGCACCAGTGGATAGAAAGCGTTCACGAAGTGTCTCTGAAAGAGAATCGCCATCGACACCAGATCAACCATGTTTTTGCTGCTCTGCTCCCTAACATGAATGTTTTACCGCTCCTCGAATCCCGTGAAGATCATTTGGAGTTCTTCTGGGTGCAATCCTCTGAATTATCTAAGCACAACCTTATGCCTTCCCCACTCATAGAGTTAGTGGAGCATTTCGTTAATGGCGATCGCAGTACGTTTTGGAATTCTACTTTCGCATCTTAATTTTCTTCTTCGAGCCAGAAACAAAACAACTCCATTAAAAACCAAATGGTAAAATAACCCTATGAGGTTTGAGTGGGATGAAAACAAGGCGACAATAAACCTGTCAAAACACAGTGTTTCGTTTGAGGAAGCAAAAACTGTTTTTGATGATCCGCTTTATATTGATTTCTATGATCCAGATCATTCTGAAGACGAGGAGAGATACCTAATTGTTGGGGAGTCGAACCAAGAACGATTGTTGATTGTGTCTTATACCGAAAGAGGAGATTCAGTTCGCCTCATCAGTGCAAGAGAAGTAACACAAACTGAGCGAGAAGCTTATGAAGAGGGATGAGTCAAAAATGGAAGATGATCTGCGGGCAGAGTATGACTTGGCAAGCTTGAGAGTCAGAAGATTAGGCTCTGGTAGAAAAAATTTTGGTGGAGCAACTGTGCGATTGGAGCCTGATGTTGCAGAGATGTTTCCTAGTGCTGATGCGGTTAATGAGGCGTTAAGATTTTTGATGAGAGTGATGAAAGACAGTCAGGCTCCTACCCCTACAACACAGGCTAACAATTCAAATGCAGCGGGCGATTAAGAACCATGGGTGCTAAGTTCGGTGTTACTGCTGCCGCTGATTTGAGTTGTTAGCCCGCTACGTTGTGCAGCAGAAGAGTAGTGGTTCTGTTGCTTTTGGGAGTGCGTTCGGCTTTGCCGTCTTGCAGAGAATCGTCCCTAATTGCGAACAGTAAGGTTGGGGGCGATCGCAGATAGCGACGTTAGCGTTTTGCATCAGCGACTAAAGAAACGCCCAAAATTACCAACACAACTCCTGTAATCCGGGTGGGACTGGCAGCATATTTGGTTAAGCCGATCGCACCATAGTGGTCTAAAAACAGGGCGGCGATCATTTGCCCTGCGATCGCTAGGGCCAGGGCAAGCGCCGCCCCAATCTTGGGCGTTGCGAAAATAGTTGACCAGACATACAACGTCCCTAAACAGCCGCCAATCCACATCCACCAGGAGGTTTGAGCCAGCGCCGTGATAGCAGGAAGCTGATACCGTGCCAAGAAACAGATGGCAAGCGATGCCAACGTCCCTGCCAGGTAGGAGATAAATGTAACCTGCATGGGTTCGCCGACATAGCGCCGCAGCAGGGTGTTTAGGGCAACTTGAACCGGAAGAATTGCGCCACCGGCCAGCGCCGCTAGCAGATAAATTGTCCGTTCATTCATGGCAGAACCTCTAAGCTATTTAGCTCGAAATCAAGATACTTAACGTCAAGATTGTAGCAGTTATCTTGATGTTAAGATAGTTGGCATCAAGACAAACGAGAGGAGTCATGGGATGAGATGACAGATAAGACGCCATCTGATGCCGTTGATCGGATTTTGGGGCAATGGCAGCGTGAGCGTCCTGACCTAGACGCCTCGCCAATGGGTGTAATTGGGCGAATGGCACGGTTAGCGAAGCACCTCGATCGCTCTATTCAAGCCACCGTTGCTGAGTTTGGGCTGAATCCTGGAGAATTTGACGTGCTGGCTACCCTGCGGCGGTCAGGATGTCCTTACCAGCTTTCACCCACAGATCTATTTAATGCGCTGATGGTTTCATCTGGCACAATGACCCATCGCCTTGATCAGCTAGAACGGGCTGAACTGGTAACGCGCATTCCCGATCTAAGCGATCGCCGAGGGACGTCGATTGTGCTGACAGACAAAGGGTTGACGCTAATTGAGCAAGCGGTTGAGGCTCATGTTGCTAACGCACATACTATTCTCAGTGTTTTAGAAGCGTCGGAGCGGGAATCGTTAATGCTGCTGCTGCGAAAACTAGTGCTAGCGTTTGAGGCTTGACCCTGAAGTGGGCGATCGCGTTTAGGGTCAATGCGTACTACCGCACAGTCTATCGCGATCGCCTTTTTTGTATCTATCGGCTTGTCGCTATTGACGCTGGCGGCGGCGAGTCAGAATGCTGACCACCTCCCCCGGATTGGCACCGGGCAGCTTGCTGCTCCAATCGTTGGTGTCGGCAAATCCGCGTGCGTGCAGGTCATGAATGGTTTCGGTGACCCAGGTGGGGCTGCTAATCAGCAAGATCCGCATTTGCTCTTGTCCGGGTGCCAGAGGGTGAACGTAGAGCGGCAAAATTAGCGGTAGGGGACGAATTTCATCTTCACCGTTACCGTCACCATCGGTCAAAAAGCTGCGGGCAATGGGCGCGTCAAACATCTCAAGCATCGGGGTTCTCCTGCATGGGGTAAGAGTAAACCCCTAAAACCTAGCCACCCCGTTTCCAT
>CASBQJ010000565.1 GCA_949127705.1 Synechococcales cyanobacterium PMM_0085 | reverse complement strand
GTCGAAGCGAAGACAGCGCAGCTCGGGCAGTTCTCTCGCCAGTTCTTGAATGACGCGCTGCGTGCCGCTGCCAAAATTTTTCAGGTAGGGCGAGCTACAGGCCGGACAGTGCGCCGGGTGGCTTTGCCCATAGCCGCAGTAGTGGCAGCGCAGCGACTCGCTGCCACCGGCATGGGTTTGATGATAGGTCAGAGAAATATCGCAGTGGGGGCAGTTCATGACATAGCCACAGCTGCGACACGACACAAAGGTGCTGTGCCCCCGCCGATGAATAAACAGTAGCCCCTGCTGCTGGCGGGCCTGTAAATTTCGCAGGGCAGCTTGCAGCGATCGGCTAAAAATAGAGCGGTTACCCTGCTGAAGTTCTTGGCGCATGTCTACCACTTCGACGGGTGGCATGGGGCGAGCCTGAACGCGGATGGGCAGCGACAGATAAAGCCGAGCAGTCTCTGGTAGGGCAGCGGGCAAGGTCGGCTGATCCGGCTCGCTGAGTGGCAAGTTAGAGGCAGTAGAATCTGATCCGGGGCGGGGCGCGATCGCCACCCAGGTTTCCAATGACGGCGTAGCAGAACCCAAAATTAAGGGGCATGACTCCAACTCGGCGCGCCATTGAGCCACGGTGCGGGCGTGGTAGCACGGGGCGGGCTGGTCTTGCTTAAAGGTGCCATCGTGCTCTTCATCTAAAATAATCAACCCCAGATTGGGCAGCGGCGCAAAGACAGCAGAGCGGGTGCCAATTACCACCTGCGGCGTACCGCTGAGCATTTGCCGCCAGGTATCATAGCGTTCGCCATCGGACAGAGCACTGTGGTAAACCTGCACCGCATTGCCAAACCGCGCCCGAAACCGATCGGTGAGCTGCGGCGTCAGACCAATTTCGGGCACGAGCACCAGGGCCGACTGGCCTTGCGCCAGCAGGGGGGCGATCGCCTGGGCATAGACTTCTGTCTTGCCAGACCCGGTGACCCCATGCAGCAGCACCCGGCTGAAGCCTTGGATCGCCGCGATCGCCTGCACAGCCGCCAGTTGGTCGGAGGTGAGCGACTTAGCTTGATCGGCCACCATCGGCGGGTTGCTCTCTGCCCGCAGCACCTCGCGCCGTTGGATCACTACCCCACCTTTTTGCTCTAGGCTTTTGACCACGGAAGAGCTAACTCGGCAAATCTGCAACAGTTCTTGTAGCCAGAGTTCACCGCCCCGCCGTTTCAAAATATCTAATACTTCCTGCTGGCGAGGGCTGAGATCTAGCAACCCCGGTGTGACCGCTAGGGTGACGGCCTGCCGCTGTTTGGGGCGAATCGGGGAGGGAGATTCTAGATAACTTTCTACCCAGCCTTGATTCAACAGCTCTTGCAGGCCGCCTTTGGCCGCTTTGACCTGCCGCTGCAAATATTGCCAGGTATAGTCTCCAGCCTTTTGGTTTTGCAGCAGGGTCAGCAGCTGCTGTGCGGCAGGATGCATACAGCGTGGAGTCGGCGGTAGAGCCGCCCGATTGAGGCGAATTCGGCGCTGCGATCGCCCCAACAAACCGGGCGGCAAGGCCGTGCGCACCACCTGCATCAGCGACGTGCAGTAATACGTCGCCACCCGCTGCAACAATTCCCAGTAGCTCGGTGGAAAAAAGTGACAGCACACGACTGCTTCTACATCGCGAATGGCGTCTGGGTCGAGCCCTGTCGGCAAGACTGCTAGCCGCTGAATGGCCACGGCACCCACCTGCTGTCCACCAAACGGCACACTCAGCACATCTCCCGCCTGCACGGTTAGCTCGGGAGGGACACGGTAGGTATATACCCCTTGGGCACCGGGGCAATCGACCAAAACCTCCACCCACGGTAAGGACACAGAAACCGAATAAGGCGATCGCACCTCGGCCAAGGTCAGGCTAGAAAAACCAGCAGCCGCATCTAGCACAACACAATTCCTCAGCACCGGAACAATTCAAAATAGGCTTCGACAGCGTGGAGCAGCCAAGTCCTTCCCCTAGTTTAGAGCAGGTTTAGACCAGGTTTAGGGCAGGGAGAGAGCATGAACCGCAGGCGGGGCGATCGTTTCAAGCTAGTTAATGGCACCTTTACTACCCCGTAGTACTCGCCTGCGAAAACGTTCCTTTGACAGTAGCAACGTCTGGTTTAAATATTTTTTCTCCATAATTCCATACGATTGAAAGCATCTGGATCGACTTCCCCATCCTCTCCTGCATGCAGGCATGAATTGTTATTCGGCAACGTCAAGCAACAATTCACGCAGGAGGTTTACGGCAAAGCATGATATTAATCAAGACCTGATCCATCTGGCAACCGCACGTTTATTGCCTGCCTACCCTGTATCAAGAATTACCAGTCGGCCTCAGATTAAGAGCGGTGGAGATCCAATCACTGATCAGCAGCGATCAAGATTGCGATTAATTCCGATCAAGCTGCGATGAAGCGGATAGTCTAGTGACAATCTAAGGCGATCAAATCAAATTAGATCTATCTTGCCCACAATAATTAAGATAGTTATCCAAGTTGTGATCAAAAACTTAGAAATTTAGTTCTAAACATACCCATCTTGGGACTAAGGGTGTTAAAGTTTGCACAACTGTTTTAGCGATAGGTAAGGCCGCAAAGGCTAATTTTATTCCTGCGATCGCTAAGCGGATTGAACGCCTTTGTTGATTGATTTACCCATCAGAGCTGCCGACAAATATTAAGAACTTGCGCTAGACCTAACGGAATAGTTCTAAAGTCACATCATTTTTTCAGGGATGCTTCTCACCACTCTAAAGAGTTTTCCACAGAGTTTTCCACAGGCACAACAGATAGATGCAAACAGTAGTTAGGATTCTCTTTTTTTATGGCAGCACTATTTAATCGCAATTCTGAACCAGTGATTGACTCACCCGAGGTGGCGTCAGCTCTCTCCTTTGGGCTAGATTCTCGTTTTGATATCAGCTTTTTTGAAAATTTGGATACTTGTCTGGCAGAATCTCCTTTACTAGACGCTGCTGATTTAGTCAGTGCTGATCTAGACAGTGCTGTGGATGGCATTGATAGCGATCGCCCTGATCCGCTTGAACCAATTGATGCAGCCCCTGAGGCAGCGATCGCAGCCCTTGATGATGACCCGATTGATCTCGAATTAATGGGAGAGTTTTCTTCAGATCGAAAATTAGATGAATCTGGGGATGAACGTGATGATGACGCCTCCGAAAGGGTGGGAAGCAGCTATTCGTTGGGGTACCGAAAAACAGCCTCTGACGATGCGGTCGGTGCTTTCTTTAAAGAGATGGCGCGCTATCCATTGTTACAACCGGGCGAAGAAATTGAACTATCTCGCCAAGTCAAGTTTTTAGTTGAAGTAGAAGACGTGCGCACTCGTCTGACTGAATGCTTGGGACGCACAGCCGTCAAGGCCGATATCGCTGCCGAGTTTAAGCTCACAGAACGACAGCTCGACCAACGCCTGCATCGCTGCCGCACGGCTAAACGCAAGATGATCCGCTCTAATTTGCGGCTGGTCGTTTCGATCGCCAAACGATACCTCAACCGGGGTGTGCCGTTTCTAGATTTAATTCAAGAAGGGGCACTCGGGCTAAATCGAGCCACCGAAAAGTTTGATCCAGATAAAGGATACAAGTTTTCGACCTATGCGTATTGGTGGATTCGCCAAGGGATCACTCGCACCATTGCCAATGATGCTCGCACCATTCGGCTACCTATCCATATTGTTGAAAAACTCAACAAACTCAAAAAAGCCCATCGTGAACTGCGCCGCGACCTCAACCGTAACCCCACCGAAGCAGAACTAGCAGCAGCGCTCGATATTCCAGCCGATCAGTTGCGCAACCTTCAGCAGGTGCGGCGGCGCTCCTTGTCGCTCAATCACCGGGTGGGCAAAGGGGAAGATACAGAACTAATGGAATTGCTGGAAGACAGCAGCACCCAGTCGCCCGAAGCAAAAATGAGCGAAGCGATGATGCGTCATGAAATCTGCACCGTTTTGGCAGATGTGCTGACCGAACGCGAAAAAGACATCATTTCGCTGCGCTACGGGCTACTAACTGGAGAGACCCATACGTTAGAAGAAGTCGGGAACCAGTTCAATCTGTCCCGCGAACGCGTTCGCCAAATTCAAACCAAAGCCATGCGTAAACTGCGCCGACCTCAGGTGGCTGCACGTTTAAAGGGCTGGCTGCGGTAGTCTAGAAAATGTAAAGACGACCTCCAGATGAGCATTGAAAAAGTTCGTCCCTGGTTTTTGTGCCAATGCTGACCTGAACTGGTTCCCTAAACTGGCGACCTGAAACAGGTGCAGCAGGTTTCAACTCCCTACCCCTACCTTTAAAGAATTCCCTCAATGGACTCTACTCCCGCGTCTCCTCTGATTCGTTTTGCCCGTCCTGCAGATGCAGACGCTCTATTTGGACTGATCAAAGCGTTAGCAGAGTACGAAAAGCTATCGCATGAAGTGACCGGAGATGCAGCAACTCTGGCAACGCATCTGGGACACAAGGGAACGCAGTCGTCAGCCTTAGAGCGGCCGATTGTGGAAGCAATTTTGGCAGAGGTGGATGGGCAGGCTGTCGGCTTTGCTCTATTTTTTACCAATTATTCAACTTTTCTGACCAAACCGGGCATTTATTTAGAAGATCTGTTTGTGCTGCCCGTCTATCGAGGCATAGGCTTGGGCAAATTATTGCTGGCTCAGTTGGCTCGCCTAGCCCTAGAGCGAGACTGCGGACGACTGGAATGGAGCGTGCTGGATTGGAATGAACCCGCGATCGCCTTCTATCAGCATATGGGCGCAACTGTGCTAGCGGAATGGCAGATCTGTCGCGTCGATGGGGATGCGATCGCCCATCTCGCTGCTCGATCTAAGGCTTAAGACCCAGAATCTTAAGGCAACCCGTGCTGAATTCTGCTGATCACAGTATTGCTGCAATACTAAAGATAGGCATAGAGCCAAATACGTCTGGAGCAAGCTATGACACTACAAATTTGGGTAAACGAACAGATCGATCCATCGGGGCTGATCTACTCTTGTATTGCCTGTTGCGACCCAGATCAGGCCAAAGACTGCCACGACTCCTTCACCTCCAACCTCACACCCGAGCAAAAAGCCTCTGGCTGGATCGCCCGCCTCCGCATCGTAGATTCTTGGGAAGATGTCCCGGTCAACTCTCTCAAGCTTGACTAAGGTCAAATGGGACAGTTCACCTCGGTAAGCGCATGGCAGGCGATTTCCCTACCAAAGCCTTTGCCATCACCAGAAATCAAATAGGTATTACTACTGAGCGCTCCGATTAGTCCGCCGCACCAGCCAATAGCTGATGGCCAGGGTTAAAATCGCCACGCCTAAGCCAATCAAATCTATCCCACCCGCGTTTTTAGAATCAAAAATGATGATTTTACGGGCGACGGCTGTTAGAGATGTCACAATCACTAGCTCTACCTGCACCACATGCTTTCTTAGATAAGCGGTGATGTTTTCTAGAACTTCTAGGGCGATTAAGACGTTCAAAAATAGCCCAAATATTTCAATCAGCGTGGTGCTAAAAGAGCCATAGGGTTCTCGCACCAGCTCCATCACTAAGTAG
>CASBQJ010000564.1 GCA_949127705.1 Synechococcales cyanobacterium PMM_0085 | reverse complement strand
TTTGACCAGGAGCAGCTGCAAGTAAAACTGGGTGATTTTTTAATGATGGCAGGCGGACAACCGCTGCCCTTTGATCGGCCTGCGGCCAGCGCCTATATGAAACAGGCGGCGGCGATTCGTCCCCAGTTTGGATCGCGGCCAAACACCGCCGACTTCAGCAGCGCCGATCCGGCGATCGCCCGCGCCACCTGACGGGCAGCGGCATCATCTGGCGCACCCGCCACCCGCACCTCTAGCAGAATAGTCGCGCCTTCGCCATCGCGCGCCACCGACTTGGCCATCCGCATACAGACTTCTGTCAGCATGGCCTCTAGCTTGTCGGCCTCTGCCCCCATCTCGGTAATGGCCGGCGTGCGCGACTGGCCGTTGGCCAAGCCCAGCAGCGTATCGTTGGTACTGGTGTCGCCATCTACAGTAATTTGGTTAAAACTCTTGTCGGCAGCCCGACTCAGCATTTTTTGCCACAGCTGGGACGAAATAGCCGCATCACAGGTGACAAACGCCAGCATGGTGGCCATGTTGGGATGAATCATGCCCGACCCTTTGCAGATGCCGCCAATCCGCACGGGGCGACCGTCAATGCTGGTTTCTAAGGCCACAGATTTAGTCACCAAATCGGTGGTCACAATCGCTTTGGCGGCTGCATCTGAACCCGTTTCTGAGGCCGCCGCCACTAACGGCGCGATCCCCGCCCGCAGTTGCTCCATCCGAATCCGCTGCCCAATCACCCCAGTCGAGGCCACTAGCACCAGTTCTGGCGCGATCCCCAGGGCGATCGCCAGCAGTTGGGCACTTTCTAGCGCATCGGCCCAGCCTTGGGCACCCGTGGCGGCATTGGCCTGTCCGGCATTACACAGAATGGCCTGAGCGCTGGCCTTTGCCTCTAAGCGCTGCTGGCAATAGTCTACACAGGCCGCTTTGACCTGGCTGGTGGTAAACACGCCAGCGGCGATCGCCTCCACCTCCGAATAGATCAGTGCCAAATCTGGCGCTCCCGACGGCTTCAGCCCCGCTGCAATCCCTGCCGCCTTGTAGCCCTTGGGAGCCGTCACCCCACCCGGAATCTCCTGCCAGTCTGTCATTACCCCTGCCTCATACTTAGATGCCATGAAAGCAAAAGGCTAAAGGATAAAGGCCAAAAAAGCAACTCTAGCCATCCCCCTTGCAGATGGTGTCAAAGTCTAATGGCCTCAAAGCCTGACCCCAAACCAGGCTTGGATCCCAACCACTAACGCGATCGCCACCACGGCTCCAATCAGCGTGTTAATAATATTTACCAATTCGTTTGTCAGCCAACTGTAGCGATCTTGCAGGGTCGCCCCAATCACGCTCTCCAGGTTGGTGGCCACGAATGCAGCAACGATGCACAGAGGGATTTCGAGCGGTGTAATCAGGCGGACTGCCCAGGCGACTAGGGCGATCGCCGCTGCCCCCACCAGCCCTGCTAGGGTGCCCTCCAAGCTCACCGCGCCTTCCGTACCGGGCGAGACAGGCTCAAACGTGGTAATCAAGAACGTGCGCTGTCCGTAGGCTTTGCCCACTTCACTGGCGCAGGTATCCGATAGTTTTGTGCTTAAACTGGCCACATAGCCCAGCACCAGCAGCGAGACAACTGTCCAGGTGTTGACCGATTGGGTCCCGCCAACGGCATAGGCACCTAGGGCGCACAGCGTCGCCGTCAACGCCGATCCCCAGACGTTTTCTGGGCCGCGTGCCCCAGAGCGCTGCTCGGCAATCCCGGCGGCTTCTTTGCGTTCCATGCCAATCCGGGTGACGGCAGAGCCGACCAAAAAGTAGACCAGCATGACGCCATAGCCGCGCCAGCCCAGGGTGCCCCAGGTAATGATACCTAGCGCCCAAGCATGCAATAGCCCCGCCGGAGTCAATAGCTTTTTCGGCACTACCCAGGCGATCGCCGCCAGCAAACTATTTAAGCCAAGCCCAAAAATCCAGGGCATCCAGTCTTCAGAGATGGGCATGAGCAGGCACCTCCAGTCGGGATTTGGTAGTTTCTGGTTTCTACCATAGCGCTAAGCGACCACTCCGTCGCTCATTTTTTTTGACAGCACTAGTAGAAGACGGCGCAAGTTTAGCTACCGTAGGGCGGGCATCTTGCCCGCGCAGGCTGGAAGCCTGCCCTACAAGCGGTAGGCAGATTTACGCCTCAGACTACTAGGCAGGATGATCGGCTTGCGCTACGCTCAGAGCACCCGGTTTATCAGCGCCATCGGTGGTTCTTGGCCGATGTTTCTATCCGTATGAACTTAGCAATGTTTCATCTTGCCTTTCCAGTTAGCGACATTGCCCAAGCCAAGGTATTTTATGCCGAGGGGTTGGGCTGCGAAATCGGACGAGAGAGCGCCACCTCGGTGATTATGAACCTGGGCGGCCACCAGCTGGTGGCGCATCTGTCGCCCGAACCGCTAACGCCGCAGCGCAGTATCTATCCCCGCCATTTTGGGCTAATTTTTACCAACGAAGCCGACTGGGAAGCCCTATTGAGGCGATCGCAGCAGCACGGGCTCACTTTCTACCAATCGCCGAAAGAACGGTTTGTCGGACTGCCGTTAGAGCACCGGACGTTCTTTTTGGCCGATCCATTTCACAACTTATTAGAATTCAAATTCTACCGACATGCCGCCGCCATTTTTGGTGAAGTGGACTATACCCAAGTGGGAGATCCGAGTTGATTTTGAGGTTTGAGGTTTGAG